>LVAZ01000582.1 GCA_001603055.1 Victivallales bacterium Lenti_02 | reverse complement strand
CGCTCTTCCGATCTGTCCGGGTCGAGCTCGAGCAGAAAGAAGCCCGGCGCGCTGTCCTCGGCGATGCCCCAGAGATAGCGGTTCTCCGGTCCGAAGTCCGCCAGGCGATGAGTCTGTTCGAGGGGTTGTCCCGGCAGGGCGGCGTAGCCCACCGAGGAGGCCATGAGCTGCAACCAGCCCCGGTTGCCCTGACGGGCATGGAAGCTGACCGCCTGATTGTGGGTGTGCCCGCAGAGGTAGGCCTCCACCGGATAGGAGGAAAACAGCGCGTCCAGCCGCCGGATCAGCGCCGGGTCGCCGAAGAAATGCCGTCCCCAGAGATATACCGGGGCATGGGCCACCACAAAAATCCGCCGCCCCGCCCCGGCGGCCTCGGCCAACTGCGCCTCGCACCACGCATCCTGCGGATTCCCGGCGGCATAGCGCTGGTAGTCGAGCACCAGCAGGGTGCAATCCCCCGCGTCATGGCGGAAATAGGTCTGGCCGAGGCTGGTGCCCAGCGATTGGCCCATGGCGGGAAGAGCCAGCTCGGCGAACAGGTCCGGGGCGTCGTGGGTGCCCCGCGCGATGACAAACGGCAGTCCCAGCTCCGCAAAGAAGGCAAGCCCCTCGACCATCTCGCGCCGGGCGGCGGGCGGATCGCCGGAAAGACCGCCCTCGACGAAATCTCCGGAAGAAATCAGCACGTCCGGCGCCGCCGCCCGGATTCGGGCCAGCAACGGCCGCAGCACCGACCCGGCCATCGGTGTGTAGCGGAAATGGTCGGGCAGACGGTCGGGCAGAACCCGCCCGCCCGACTCCGCGCGGGGAATGCAGAAATGGGTGTCGCCCAGAAACGCGAGGCGCATGCGGTTTCTCCACGTTCGACAGGGATTCGTCCGCCGGAAGTATAGCCACTGCGCCGGGAATCGCTCGGAAAACAAGGAGAAATACCGGCATGGAAAAACCACTTCGGAATTTTCTTTATCTCCTGACTTGCACGCCCTCGGGCTTCTGCTACTTTTCTATATAGTCGAATTTGATAAGGTTTTATTTTCACATTATGAAACTCATACAATCCCTGGAACGCGGGTTCGACATTCTGGAACTGCTCTCCGGCGAGCCGGAACGGGCGTTTCCGCTGGGCGAGGTCGCCCAGGCGGTCGGGCTGCATCCGGCGACCTGCTCCCATCTGCTGGGGACGCTGGTGGACCGGGGATATGTGGAATCGGCGGGGGCGCGCAAGGGCTACCGGTTCGGCTCCATGGGCCATTATCTGGTCCGCAACAAGCCGTTCGGAGGGAATCTGGCGCTGCGGGCCGAGCCCTTGCTCGAAGCGGCCTCCGCGCGTCTCGGCGAATGGGTTGTGCTGACGGCGATGGCGGGCATCCGCCGTCTGGTGCTATTGGAATTGAACAGCTCCCCGCAGGCGGTGCAGCTCGACCGCCGGGCGCTGCGGCTGGCGGAGGGGGCCTACGACTCCGCCTCGGTCTGGCTGTTCATGGCCTTCGACGAGCCCTCCGTCTTCGCGCGGTTCCAGGCTCTGAACGGCCTGCCGGCGGACTGCGCGGACCCGCTGGCCCGGCTGGCGCAGGTCCGGGAGGACGGGTTCTGCATCTACGAGGACCGCGCGGCGGGGGTGGCCAAGGTGGCGTTCCCCATCTGGCAGAACGGCAAAGTGGCGGCGGCGGTGGGCGTCCACCTGCCCGCCTTCCGCTTCGTCGGCGACCTCCGGCAGGCGGTCATGGCGTCGTTGGCCGAACTGGCTG
>LVAZ01000581.1 GCA_001603055.1 Victivallales bacterium Lenti_02 | reverse complement strand
CGGCGGGGCAGGACCCTGCTGGTGGTCTGCCGCGACATCACCCGCCGCAAGGAGGACGAGCGCCGCCTGGACCATATCTGGCAGGTGGCCCGGCTCGCGCTCTGGGAATACGACCCCGCCGCCGGGGTCTATGTCGGCGGCAGCCATCTCCGGCAAATGCTCGGGCGGGACAGCGCGCGCGTTTCCCCCGAGGAAGTGCGGGCCTACCTGCACGAGGAGGACGCCGATGCCTATCTGGCCGAACTGGACGCCAGCGTCGCCGAGCGACGCAACGTGCTGCGGCTCGCCGCCCGCATCCGCACCCAGGGCCGCATCAAGCACCTGCTGACCGTGGTCTACCAGGACTTCGACGACGCGGGGAATCTGCTCCGCCGCTACGGCCTGCATCTGGACGTGACCGACCAGGAACGGCTGAACGAGGCGCTGCGGGAGGTTTCCCACCTGTCGCGGCTGAACGGCGCCGAGTTCTACGCGCGGCTGACGCGGCGGGTCGCCGAACTGCTCGGAGCGGAGGCCTGCGCGGTGGCGCGCATCCTGCCCGGCGGCAGGCGCCGGGTCCGCAGCCTGGCCTGGTTCGCCGACGGCGCGGAAACGGCGGCGGCGGAATGGCGGCTGGGCGAGGCCGAGCACGCCGCCTTGGTGGCGGGACGGCCGTGGAGCGGGCCGCCGGGCTGGATCGGCGACCGCCGCTGGCCGGGCTATCTGGCCATTCCCCTGCTCGATTCCGAGGGCCGGGCCACCGCCCTGCTGGCGGCGGGCTTCCCCGCCCCCCCCGAGGACAGCGAACTGCCGCTGCGCATTCTCGGAGTGTTCGGCACCCCGGCCGGGGCGGAGATCGAACGCGGGCGCTACGAGCAGAATCTGGTGGCGGCCCGCGAGGCGGCCGAGGCCGCCAGCCGGGCCAAGAGCGCCTTCCTCGCCACCATGAGCCACGAGGTGCGCACACCCCTCAACATCATCATGGGCTACAGCGAACTGCTCGAAATCGAGAACCTCCCCGGGGAGGAGGCCAGCTACGTCCACTCCATCCGGGTGGCCGCAAGAGCCCTGCTGAATCTGCTGAACGATGTGCTCGATCTCTCCCGGATCGAGGCGGGCAAGATCGTCATCCAGCCCCGGCCGGGCCGGATTCAGGACCTGGTGGACGAGATGCAGGTCATCTTCGCCCAGCGGGCCGAGGCCAAGGGCCTGCGCTTCGCGACCCGCGTGCTCGGGAGGCCCGATCCCCTGCTGCTCGATCTCGAGCGCCTGCGCCAAATCCTGCTCAACCTCCTGGGCAACGCCGTCAAATTCACCGACCAGGGGCACATCGAGCTGGTCGCCGAGGTCCGGCCCGAGGCGCGGGGACGGCGCCGTCTGCTGATTCATGTGGCCGACACCGGAATCGGCATCGCGCCGGAGGACCAGGAGCGGGTCTTCGCCTACTTCGAGCAGGCGGCGAAGGGCGACGCGCGCCACTTCGCCGGCAGCGGCCTCGGGCTGGCCCTCTCCCGCCGTCTGGTCGAATTGATGGGCGGCGAAATCCGCCTGCAGAGCGCGCCGGGCAAGGGCAGCGTCTTCACCCTCGACATCCGGGGAATCCGCACCACCAGCCTGCCGCCCGACCGCTCCTGGGAGCGCCGCCTGGAGCAATTGCCGCAATTCCCCGGCGCCAGCGTGCTGGTGGCCGACGACGTGGCCGAGAACCTCGCCGTCGCCGCCACCGCCCTGGCCCGCATGGGCCTCACCCCCGTCTGCGCCGGGTCCGGCACCGCCGCCCTCGAACGCGCCCGCGAGTCGCTCCCCGACCTCGCTCTGATCGACCTGCGGATGCCCGACCTGCCGGGCGACGAGGTGGCCCGGCGGCTGCACGAGCTGGCCGGCGCCCGCCACCTGCCCGTGGTGGCCTTCACCGCCTCCCTGCAGCCCGACAAGGAATACCGGACCGACCTCTTCGCGGAAGTGCTCGCCAAGCCCCTCTCCCTGGCCAATCTCGCCCGCGTGCTGACGCAATATCTCCGGCCGCGGGGCCGCGAGCCGGACGCCGCCGAGGAAGCACCCCTTTCCGGAGACCTCGCCCGACTGGCCGGGGAACGCTTCGCCGGACGCCTCGCGGGCCTGGGCGAGAGCCTCGACCCCGCCGAGGCGAAGGAGCTGGCGGACGAAATCCGCGCCCTGGCGGACCAGCACGCCGCCCCGGCCCTGGCCGCGCTGGCCGACGCCCTGGCGAGGGCGGTCGAGGATTTCGACCTGGGCGCCGTCGAGCAGCTTGCCGACCGTTTCGCGCGGCTCAGCGGAGGGGCTGGAGGAACCGGCCCGCGTCCGGCCTGAGCCCCGTGTGCCGGTAGTGCAGGCGGAAGATCAGCCGCTGGTCGGCGGCGGCGATGAAAGGGATTTCCAGCGTCTCCCCGGCGGTGCGGACGAACAGATGGATGTCGCCGAAATCAACCGCCCGAATCTCGTCCCATTCCAGCCGCCGCACCGTGTCGTCCAGAGAAATCTCCAGCCCCGTCTCCCGCACCCGGATTTCGGCGTGGCGGTTCAGACTCACGAACAGCGCCCGGCTCAGGAACAGCAGATGCAGCCCCAGCATCCCGCAGAGCAGGCCGAACCCCGGCAAATAGTTGCGCGGATTCGCGCCGGGCTGGGTGAACTGGGAAAGCAGCGTGGGCAGCACCCCGAACAGCACCAGCAGCAGAACCATCGTCGCCATCTTGCGGACGAGCACCCGGCGCTGGGGCCGGATCACGAGGGGCGCCGACGGATCGATTTCCGGGAGGGAAGGGAGGTTTTTCACTGGGAGCGCTTCACTAGTTGCTGTCATCCGCATATATTACGTCTCTTTTCGATGAAATCGCATCACCCGGACGATCACGCTTCATGAAGGCAGCATCCGAACGGATTGTCATAACCGGGGTCGGCCTTGCCGCGCCCAACGGCAACAGCCTGGCCGAATTCCGCGCCAACCTGCTGGCGGGGGTCTCCGGCGTGCGGCCCTACCATATCCGCTACTTCGGGGACACCCACGCGGGGGTCTGCACCTTCGACCCCGCCAAGTACCAGAAGCGCAAGGAACTCCGGGTCGGCACCCGGGCCGGCTCGATCTCGGTCTACTGCGCCAACGAGGCGCTGGCCGACGCGGGCCTGCGCATGGCCGACCTCGACCCCACCCGGGTCGGCGTCTTCGTCGGCATCACCGAGCACGGCAACGTGGAGACCGAGAACGAAATCTACGAGCTGTCCAAGTACAACTACGACGTGAAGTACTGGACCCACCACCACAACGCCCGCACGGTGGCCAACAGCCCGGCCGGCGAAGTGACCATCAACCTCGGCATCACCGGGCCGCACTACACCGTCGGCGCCGCCTGCGCGGCGGGCAACCTCGGCTGCGTCAACGGGCTCCAGCAACTGCTGCTGGGCGAGGTGGACCTGGCCATCGCCGGCGGCGTCTCCGAGAGCATCCACACCTTCGGCATCTTCGCCGCCTTCAACAGCCAGAACGCCCTGGCCACCCATGCGGACTCGACCAAGGCCAGCCGCCCCTTCGACCTCGCCCGCAACGGCATCGTCGTCTCCGAGGGCGGCGCCCTCTTCACCCTCGAACGGCTCGACGGCGCCCTGGCGCGGGGCGCCCGCATCCACGGCGAGATCACCGGCTACTTCAGCAACTCCGACGCCGCCGACATGGTGCTGCCCAACCCCGAGCGCCAGGCCCAGTGCATGCTCCGGGCCATCGCCCGCGCCGGTCTCGAACCCGGCGGCATCGACCTGGTGAACACCCACGCCACCGGCACCCCGGCCGGCGACATCATGGAATGCCGCGCCCTCCGCAGCGTCTTCGGCGACGCCCTCGACCGGGTCTACGTGAACAACACCAAGAGCTTCATCGGCCACTGCATGGGCGCCGCCGGCGCCCTCGAACTGGCCGGCAATCTGCCCTCCTTCACGGACGGCGTCATCCACCCCACCATCAACGTCGACAATCTCGATCCCGAGTGCGCGCTGCCGCGCCTGGTCATCGGCCAGCCCGTCCGGGTCGGGAAGGTGGACACGATCCTGAACAACTCCTTCGGGATGGTCGGGATCAACAGTGTCCTGATCGTCAGCCGCTACCGCCCCTAGCCCCCATCCAGACCAGGCAGGAGACCATGCCATCATGACCCGTGCAGAAATCGGCGAGGCCATTGTCGAAATCATCGAGGAAATCGTGCCGGACGAGGATTGCTCCGGCCTGAACCCGGACGAGGCGCTGCGCGACCAGCTCGAGCTGGACTCGATGGACTTCCTCGACATCGTCATGGAACTGCGCAAGAAATACGGGGTGGAAGTCCCCGAGGCCGACTATCCCCGGCTGGCCACCCTCGCCAGTTGCATCGACTATCTCGAACCCCATCTCGCCGGCAAGTAACCCCACCCCACGAGGCTCCCCCATGCCCACGGAACAGCACGCGAACGAACCCCCGCCGGCCCACGTCCGGGTGCTGGACGGCCAGGGCTGGGTGGGCCTGGTGAGCCACATGGGCGACGAGACCACCATCGTCAACGCCGCCCGCGTCTCCTTCGGCAAGCGCCGCGAGAGCATGGACGAGCGGGACATCGTGCTGCTCAAATACATGCTCGACAACCGCCACACCAGCCCCCTCGAGCACATCGCCTTCACCTTCATCGTCCACTGCCCCCTCTTCATCCGCTCCCAGTGGCACCGGCACCGCACCTGGTCCTACAACGAGATTTCCCGGCGCTACACCAGCGTGGACCTCGAATGCTACGTCCCCCCCGAGGTCCGCGAGCAGGCCGAGACCAACCGCCAGGCCTCGGTCGACCCGGTGCATCTGGACCAGGCCGCCGCCAAGGCCCTGATCGCCGCCCACAACCAGGCCTCCATCGACCTCTACCACCGGCTGGTCGGCATGGGCGTCTGCCGCGAGCAGGCGCGCGGCAGCCTGCCCCAGAATCTGATGACCACCTTCTGGGCCACCGTGGACCTGCACAACCTGCTGCATTTCCTCGAGCTGCGCGACAGCGAGCACGCCCAGTGGGAAATCCGCCAGTACGCCGTCGCCATCAAGCAACTGGTGAAGCCCTACATCCCCAATCTGGCCCACATCCTCGGCTGGTAGAAGTCCGGGGAATCCGGGACGCGGTTTGTCCGTCCCGGTAGTCGGTTCCGGCGAGGAGCATGGCGCTGGCGCCTCAGCCCAGGAAGCCCGTCTTCCGGAGCCAGGCCGCCAGGGCCTCGGCCCATTCCCGCCGCCGCATGCCGAAACCGTGCCCGCCCTCGTCCTGCAGAAAGACCTCGGCGGGGACGCCCGCGCGGGTCAGCGCCTCGGCCAGGATCGTGCTGTTGGCATAGGGCACGCCCTTGTCGTCCCTGGCATGGAAGCAGAAGGTCGGCGCCATCCCCGGCCCGGCCTGGGTCTCGGCGGACAGCTCGACCAGCAGGTCGTGCGGCGGGTTGTCCCCGAGCAGGTTCCGGCAGGAACCCTTGTGCGCGGTGTTGTCGTTGACCAGGGAGACCACCGGATAGCCCAGCACCGCGAAATTCGCGTGGCAGGGCACGTGGCCCAGGGGATTGGCGGTGCAGACCGGGCGCTGGCCATGGGTCAGCACGGTGCTGGCCAGGTGGCCCCCCGCCGAGAAGCCCATCACCCCGATCCGCTCCGGGTCCACCCCCCATTCGGCGGCGCGGGCACGGACGATCCGCATGGCCTGCTGGGCGTCCAGCAGGGGAATCGGGTGCCGGTAGGGCGACAGCCGGTACTTCACCACGAAGGCGCTGACTCCGATGCCGTTGAGCCACCGCGCCACGTCGAAACCCTCGTGCTCGATGGCGACGATGCCGTAGCCGCCGCCGGGCAGAATCACGATGGCCGCGCCGGTGTTGGTCGCCGCCGGAGCGGGAAACACGTACATCTCGGGATCGTGGATTTTGGCCACGCGCAGAATCCCGCCGTCCTTGGTGACCGTCTCCTGGCTGCCGTCGTCGATGCGCCCGGGAACCCCCTCGGGCCACAGGGGAATGTCCAAAGCCTGGCCATAGTTTTCCATGCGGAACATCTCCAGATTGAAGATCGAAAAGCCGCAATATCCCCCCGCATTCCCCGCCCGCAAGCGGCGCTGCCCCAGGCTCCCCCGCCTTTCTCCCGGTTCTGTCGCTGTGACACTGCCTCCCCTGGACATACCCAAGAGATAATTTCACGACCTGTGAAATAAGGCTGGCCTTGGATTCATGCTGCGGTCGGCAACTGCCTCAAGGCGGGGCTGGGATCGGCGGTCGGGCGGCTCGCAGGCAAGGTCTTGAACCCACCCCTGATGGGCGCTTGAGTTTGGCCGCTTCTTTGTGCCGGAGGCACTACACAACCATAGCCTGGGGTGCCAACCCCAGGTAGGGAAATGGATAGGTTATTCCGCCCTGGAGGGGCGGCACAACTCGGTCGCCGGACCTGGTTCCATGCCGTCGGCAATGCCTTCTCTGTCCCGCCCCGCCAGGCATATGCGTCAACCTAAGGGCCATATGTCGTTCCATACCTCGCACATCT
>LVAZ01000580.1 GCA_001603055.1 Victivallales bacterium Lenti_02 | reverse complement strand
CGTGGAGCGGTCGCGTCCTCGCGACCGCCCGTCCCGCGCCATGCCTACCCGAGTCGTTGGCCGGGGCGCTTCCGGCGCTGCGCGCCGTGGCCACGAGGACGTGGCCGCTCCACGCGCTTGGTTTGCAGGGCGGCGTGGAAAGCGTTTTGCTTGCGCGTTCCGGTGAATTCTGGTTCATGGGGGCCTCAGAAGGGCGCGAATTCCGGATGGCGGGCGGGGACGATGGCGCGGCACTCGGCCTCGATCAGCCAGCCGGGACGGCAGACGGGCCCGGCCACAATCAGCCGGGGCACCTGCCCGAAACGCTGGTCGAGACGCTCGCGCACCAGGGCGTAGTCCGCCGGATCGCGGACATACACCAGGAGATGGGTCATGTCGGCAAGGCTCGCCCCGGCATTGCCGAGCAGGGCGCCGATGTTCTCGAAAACCCGGTCGAACTGGCGCCCGACGTCGCCGGGGTGGACGATCTCGCCCCGGTTGTCGATGCTGGCGGTGCCGGAGATGAAGACATGCCGCCGGTCACCGTAGTCGATGGCGGTGCCCCGTTCAAATGTCACCCCGTATTCGTGGGTCGGGTTGAGATGGGTGCGGGCCTCGATGTAGTGGACCTGGCCGTTTTTCAGTCCGCCGATGGCCTGGAGGTCGAGCAGCACCTTCACGCGGGGGTCGCCGGCGGTGCCCTCGATGCCGGTGCTGGCGATGAAGTGGGTGTCGGCGGTGAGTCCGTGGCGGGCGAAATGCTCGCGCCGGGCGCGGACCATGCCCAGGTAGTTGGCGTCCACGTTCTGCACGTAGAACCAGGTGCGCTGGATGTCGTTCTCCAGGGTCAGGCCGTGGCGGGCCAGTTGGCGGTCCACCTCGGCGAGGACGGCATTGGTCTGGTCGTAGCTGGATTCGACCTCGGGGGCGCA
Source organism: Victivallales bacterium Lenti_02 (assembly GCA_001603055.1). GTDB lineage: Bacteria > Verrucomicrobiota > Lentisphaeria > Oligosphaerales > Lenti-02 > Lenti-02. The sequence goes on along the minus strand of LVAZ01000580.1, from coordinate 3,418 downwards.
GAGCCGGGTGAGGAAGACGTGGGTGTAGCCCGGCCGCCGCAGCACCAGATGGGTCGGCTCGCCGGCAATCTGTTCTGCCGCGCCCTCGATATGGTAGGCGATCATCGCCACCTTGCCCTCGGGCAGGGGCGGTTGCCGGACCAGGGAGACGGCGCAGAGGTCGTCCCCCGCCGCCCGCACCAGCGGGGAGGCCTCCAGCTCGGCGCGCTGGTTCACCAGATCGCTGGCGAAAAAGCGGCGGACGAAGGCGCTGCCGCGGCCGAGGCCCAGCTCGGCGAGCGCCCGCCCGTAGGCGGTTTCGAGGTTGCGGAGCTGCTCGGCCACGGGCTGGTAGCCGATGGGGCTTAGCGCCAGGGTGCATTCCAGCGCGCCCGTTCCCGTCCGGAAAAGCGAGGCATCCACCGTGAAACGGACATCCGCGAAGCGAAACTGGCGATATTCCATGACCCATCCATTCTGGAAGTTGCAGAGGTCGCCAACCCTAGGCCGCCAACTCCTCCACTGCAAGCGGCGAGAGTACCCGGTGCAAGGATAACGCAGACAAGTCCGGTTTCATTGTCTCCCCGGCCGAAAGATCAGGCGCTTCCGGAGGCGGGATTCCCGCCGCGAACGGGTTGACAAGGCCGGGAGCGGGCGTAGGATTCCACCAGTGAAACAGCCATGCGGTCCGGAAGCGGCGGTTGCCGGAGACAATCCGTTGGCCACGTTGGGGAAGGAGCCGACTCATGAAACTGCCCGTCGCGATTCTCATTTTCCTCTCGTTGGTTCCCGCCCTGTGCGGACAAGCTGGAGATACCAGGACCATGCCGTTTGATCTGACCACCCCGGCGATGACCGAGGGCGAGGCCGGGCCGGGCCGGCGCGTCCGCCAGGTTGCCCCCGAGTACGCGGGAACGGAGGTCTATCATGCCTTGTATCTGCCGGTTGACTGGCGGCCGGGTGGCACCTATCCGGTGATCGTCGAATACACCGGCAACAAGTGGGCGCCGGGAGGTTCCACCGGCGAGGTGAAGGACGCGAATCTGGGCTACGGCATGAGCGGCGGGCGCGGGTTCATCTGGGTGTGCATGCCCTATGTGGAGCAGGGGGGGAGGAAGAACGCGGTGACCTGGTGGGGCGACCGGCAGGCGACCGTCGATTACTGCAAAGTCAACCTGCCCCGCATCTGCCGGCAGTTCGGCGGCGACCCGGCCAACCTGTTCGTCTGCGGCTTCTCCCGGGGGGCGATCGCGGTGAGCTACATTGGGCTGGCCGACGACGAGATTGCGGCTTTCTGGAAGGGCATGTTCACCCACGACCACTTCGACGGGCAGAGAAGCTGGGAGTATCCCGAGAGCGACCGGGCGTCCGCCCTCCGGCGTCTGGCCCGCCTGACGGGCCGGCCGGTTCTCGTCTGCGGGGGGGCCGCCGATTTTCTCGGGGAACACCCCGATCTGGCGGCGTTCACTTTTCTGAAGGTGCCGACGGAGCGGCTGTTCGACATTCCCGAGGGCAAAGTCGTCCATCCCCACACGGACCTATGGATGCACAAGGAAAGCGAGTACCGCCGGCAAGCCCGGGCCTGGCTGGCGGAGGTGCGGGACGGAAAGGGCCAACCCACTTCGGCAGAAGACCGTCCGCAGGCCCCGCCCGGAGAGTGATGTTGCCACCTGTTTCCTGCGCATTCCCCAGGCTGCGGGTCCTGTGGATCGGTGGACGGCAACCGGGAAGCGGGGGAGAGTTTTCTTTGGGTCTGGTGCCGTCCAGTGACGCCCCGGCCAGGGGGAATGGACAACGGGCGGGGGAGGAGTAGGTTGCGGGCAGGTTCGAGAACTTCAACCAGTGGAGCAAGGCGATGGCGGACGAGGGAAAAAAGGGCTGGAAGTGGTGGCAGCAGGCCGCGCTGGGCGCGGGGGTGCTGGTTTTTGTTGTGCTGTGTCTTTTCATCGGGTTCCGCCGACCGTGGATCGAGCCGCTGCCGGGGGTGCGGACCACGATGACGCGGCCTTTCGTGCGGGAAAGCAGCCTCGGCCCCGATTCCGCCTATTTTCTGATGCTGGAGGCCATCCGGCCCCCCGCCGAAACACTGCCGGTACCAGCCGCAACGGGGCCGGGGGATTTGTTCCCGCCGGAACCCGATCCCGAACTGGGGTGGCTGCCGCCTCCGGAGCCGGAACCGGAGCCGGTCCCGGCCTGGGACCAGGATTGGTCCGAGGCGCTGGCCAAATTCAGACAATTTCCCTGGCCCGCCGAACTGCCGCCCCCCGCGCTGCCGGTCCAAACCGGAGCGATGGGTGGATACGGCGGCATGGGGGGGATGTTCGGTGCCTACGATTCCCAGGAGCTGGCGACCCCGTGGACGCGCGAGCAATACGAGGACATCCTCCGGCTGAACCGGCTCTACGAGCCACAAGTCGCTCTGCTCGACCGGGCCCTGGCCGCCCCCGATCCCCAGATGCCGACGGCGGATTCCTGGAATTCATCGCTTGAGTATCTGACAAACGTCCGGCCAATGGCCCGCTGGCTGGCGGTTTCCGGGCACTACCGGGCGGGGACGAGGGATTTCTCCGGGGCGTTCCGGGACTTCGAGCGGATTCTCGGGCTGGCCAATCTGGTCTGCCGGGGCGGTTGTATCATCAACCATCTCGTGGGCATCGCCTGCGACGCGATGGCGGCGGATGCGGCCTGGGTGGTCGCTTCCCGCGAGCGGGTTCCGGCCTCCGTGCTCCGGGATGCGGCCCACGCCTTCCTGACCGCCGCTGACGAGGCGGAACCCTTGGTCGAGGCTATCCGCGCCGAGGCTTTGCTTGCCAGGAAAGGCACCAAGGAAATCTACCAGGATCCGGATTCTTTCTTCATAAATTTTCATTCACCGTCGCGATCCAACCGGGTTCTTTCCCGGATCGCGCTCGGGCTGTTGCCACTGGCGGGCAGCACCCCGGCGAGCACGGCCCGCAATCTGGACGCCTGCTATCAGCATCTGGTGGTGTGGGCCGAGAAGCCCTGTCGGGAGCCCACGCTGACCGCGCACCAGACGTTCGACAGCAGGTTGGTGTGGAGGCATGATCTGGCCACGTTGCTGTTCCGGACCCGCGACCCCTTTGGCCAGATTCTCGCAAGCATGGTCATCCCCGGTCTGAAAGGTTCCCTTTTGCGGGTCGCCCACCGCGAGGCCACGCTGCGGGGGATGGCCCTTTTTCTGGCGGTGCGGGCCTACGAGACGGAGCATGGCGAGCCGCCGGAAACCCTCGATGCCCTGGTTCCCGACTATCTCCCCTGCATCCCCGAGGACCCCTTCGACGGGCAGCCGTTCCGCTATCTGCGCCGGAATGTGCCGGGGCTGCCGCCCGAGGCCTGGGCCGTCTACAGCATCGGCGAAGACTTCCTCGACGAGGGGGGGACCGCCTACGGCGTCGGCACGCGAACGCGGGACCATGTC
>LVAZ01000579.1 GCA_001603055.1 Victivallales bacterium Lenti_02 | reverse complement strand
CTACACCCTCAAGGTCATCTACACCGAATTCACCCACCCCCAGCGGGTCGCCCCGCCCCCCGCCCAACTCCTCGAAGCCATCAAGGACGCCATCCTCGGCGAACGCCGCGAGGAAACCAAGCGCCAGGGACTGGCCCTCGCCGCCCGCCTCGACAAAGCCCTCAGCGCCGGCGACGCCGAATCCGTCGCCGCCCTCATGGAGGCATGGGCCAAACTCGAGGCCGACGAGGCCTTCGACGCCACCCCCGACATGAAGGCCCTCGTCGGCCGGGTCCGCGACTGGCAGGCCCTCCGCCAGAAACACGCCGAGGAGCAGGCCGAATTCCAGCAGAAAATCGAGGCCATGTGGGCCGTCCTCGAAGGCGGCAAGGCGGACGAGGCCCAGGTCCGCCACCACTGGGACAACCTGCTTGCCGAAGGCCGCGAAGTGCCCGAGCGCCTCACCCGCAGCGTCGAGGAATTCATCTCCCGCCGCCAGACCGCCCGCAAGCAGCGGCGGCGGCTCGCCATCCTCGCCGTGCTGGTGGCCCTCGCCGCCCTCGTCGGCACCATCGCCTTCTTCGCCAACGCCGCCCACCGGCGCCGCCAGCAGGCCGACATCCTCGCCCAGCTCGACGCCATGCTGAACGGCCAGCAATTCGAGAAACTCCACACCTACCTCGAATCCCTCGCCGCCCAGCGCCCCGCCATCTACCGCCTCCCGGAAGTCAAACCCTACATCGAGAAAACCCAGACCGTCAAACGGGAATGGGACGAGACCGACCGCAAATTCGCCGCCATCCTCGACCAGCTCGAGCGCATCCGCAGGGACGGCTACACCATCGCGGCCGAACCCATCCAGCGCATGCTCGACGAAGCCGCCCCCAGCGCCCGCACGGCGGAGGCGCGCCGCGCCCTCGACGACTGGGAACGCTCCTGGCACGCCTGGCGGACCCGCCAGCAGCAGCGCCTGGACGACGCGCTGGCCCGGGTCTCCCTGCAATTGCGCGAAATCCTCGAATCCCGCCGCCAGCGCCCCTTCACCGACCTCGCCGGCGAAGGGCTCGCCCTGGCCAAGATTCCGCCCATCCTCGCCGAAGGCACCCCCCTGCTCAGCCAAGCCTCGACCGCCCAGGTCGAGATCTTCAACGAACTCTCCGCCCAGCACGACGGCTGGAAACGGGACTACGAGCGCCGGGTCCAGGAACAGGCCCAGGCCTCCGAACGCCTCATCGCCCTCCGCCAGGCCATTCCCGCCGCCCTCCCCGACCTGAACCGCTACTTCAACCTGCTCGACCAGTTCGCCAAGGAATTCCCCGGCGAGCCGGAAGCCGCCTCCTACGCCCACATCCTGCAGCGCAAGGAGTTCCATCTTCACTCCATCCTCCTCGGCGACTTCAACCTCCCCCAGTTCCCGCCCGACCTCGCGACCGCCGGCCAGATCGCCAAGTGGCTCGACGGCCCGCTGGCCGCCTCGGTGTGGGCCAACGACCTGCGCGCCTGCCTCGATTATGTCCAGAGCACCCAGCGGGTGCGCGCCTCCCTCCCGGTCCTCCTGCGCGAGACCAAGGACCTGAACCTCAAAATGTTCCGCATCCGCAAACACGGCGACGTGGACTGGCGCTCGGTCTACTATCCCGACACCATCGGCACCAAAGCCGAGGAGGACGCGGAAGGCAACAAATACCAAATCTACTGGGGCCAGGTCTTCTGGTACAAAAACCGCGAGGAGACCCCCTACCTCGTCCACACCAAGGACATCTTCCCCAACCACCTCTCCAGCATCGACTACGAAATCCGCATCCAGCGGCTCGACCGCGACAACATCGTCCCCCACGGCAAATTCCTCTACAACTTCGTCGCCCGCGCCATGGAGGCCCGTCAGCTCGACCTGCATTTCCTCCAGGGCATCAAGGCCCTGCTCGCGGACGAGAGCATCGAGCCCGTGCCCAAGGCCTGGGTTCTCAAGCGGCTGATGACCTTCATGGTCAACGCCTTCCCGAGCATTCCCGAGGCCAACACCATGCTGGAGATCAGCCGCAGGCTCCCCACCGAAGTGCCCTGGATGAACGCCACCCACCTGGAGGTCATCGCCGCCAACCAGGCCATCGCCGAGGCCCTCCGCCAGTTCCCGGACATCGACGCCATCGCCGCGAAGCTCCAGGCCCAGCGCGAACTCACCGCCCTGGCGCTCAGCCGCCGGCTCGGCTGCGTCGGCTCCATCCAGCTCGACCAGGACCGGCCCACCCCCCGCTTCATCCGCCAAGCCGGCGGCGAAATCTGGATTCTGTCGGTCGCCGGCACCGGCGCGCGGCCCACCTTCCGCCTGTTCGGCACGCTCCGCGACAACGGCACCATCCGTCCCGAACCGGGAACCGAGGGCGAGCTGATCCCCGGCCAGATTCTCCTCGCCCCCGCCGACAACCGCGACACGCGCGCCCTGCGCGAACCGTTCAAGGCCTTCCCGGGGATCGTCGCCCCCGGAGCCTGGCCCACCAACGCCTGGCAATAGACCATCCCCTTTCCGGAACCCGCGACCATGAGTCTCTTCGGCAAAAAACCGGCCATCGGCATCGACATCGGCTCGGTCTCGACCAAGGCGGTCGTGGTCCGCGTCGAGAACAAGCAGCTCCGGATTGCCGCCGCCGAGACCCTGGACACCGGCGCCGAGGGCATTCTCAACGAGAGCGAGCTGTACACCAGCGTGGCCCACTGGCTGCGCGAGGCCCACTGGGCGGCCGGCAGCCAGACCGTCGGCCTCCCCCAGTACCTCGCCACCACCCAGATCACCGATTTCCCCGCGATTGTCCAGGACAACCTCGAGGAAATGGTGCGCTTCGAAACCCAGCAACTGGCCGGACTCTCGGACGAGAGCTTCGTCCACGATTTCCAGATTCTCCCTCCCGGCCAGGGCCGCCGCAATCCGATTCTGATCGGCCTCTGCCGCGAATCCGTGATCCGCGAGCGCATCCAGGCCCTGACCACCGCCGGACTCCAGCCCGCCTCCCTCGGCATGAACGGGCTGGCCAGCCTCAACGCCCTCCTCTTCCTGCAGCCCGAACTCAGGGAGGACAGCCAGCCCCATGTCCTTCTCGACATCGGCCAGGACACCACCACCATCGTCGTCTTCTGCGGTATCCGCCCCCTCTACACCGGCACCCTCGATTTCGGCTCCCGCCTGCTCACCGAGGCCCTCCTCGAACGGGCGGGAGGCGACCTCCACAAGGCCGAGGAGCGGAAACGCGAGCTGGACGTCAACGACGTGGGGCCGACTTCCCCCGTGCGCGAACTGCTGCGCCGCCTCGACGGCGAATTCGAAAACGCCCTCGACCACTGGCGCGCCCAGCAGCCGGCCGAATTCGCCAAGGAGCCCTGCAAGGCCATCTGGCTCTGCGGCGGCGGCGCCCGCCAACTGGGGCTGTCCGATTATCTGGCCGAGCGCTACGAATGCCAGGTCACCCGCTTCGGACCGCCCGCCCCCGGCCAGGGCGACACGCCCATGCCCGAGTACGCCGCCGCCCTGGGCCTCGCCCTGCTGGGCGCGGAATCGGCCGGCATCGGCATCTGCCTGATGCCCGGCGAGCGGAAATGGGCCCTGCACCGCCACCGCCGCCTGCCCTGGCTGGCCGCCGCCTTCGTCCTCGCCGCCCTCGCCCTGGCCATTCTGGTCGCCACGGCCTTCGCCCGCCTGCATCGCCAACTGGCCGTGCAGGCCGCCTATGGCGAGGAACTCTCCACCTGCGACCAATCCATCACCCGCATCCGCCGCATGCAGGCGGGCATCCTCGCCCACGAGGCGCAGATCGTCCCCCTGGTTGAAAAGGGGAACCGCGCTCCCCGCTTCCTCGAGTGTCTCGACGACCTGGCGGGCTTGAACGAGCCGGGAGGCTGGTTCGCCTACCTCGGCGACGAACTCGCCTACGAGGCGGGGAAACAGACCCCCAAGGACAGCCCGCGCCGCCCCCCCCCCAGCGCCGGCATCTTCGGCGACATCCGCACCGCGGGCGACCTTCCCGCCGAATTC
>LVAZ01000578.1 GCA_001603055.1 Victivallales bacterium Lenti_02 | reverse complement strand
CGGCGCGGACCAGCCGCTCGCCTTCGGCGGGGCCGCCGAAGGCGACGAGCAGGCGCAGCAGCAGCAGAGCCCCTTCCTGGTTCTGCTCGCCGCGCCGGGCGAGGAAGAACTCGAAGAGGCTGCCCGCCTCGGGCAGAATCCGTTCCCGGATGGCGTCGGCCAGGGGTTCGGCGGGCGGTTCGAGCAGGGACAGCACCACCTCCGGCAGAGCCCGGTGGCAGCGGCGCACCCGGCGGGAGGAGACGTCGGGCGCGCGGAAGGCGGCCAGCAGGGCCAGGACCGCCTCGAGGTCCTCGGGCTGCTCCAGGGGCGTGCGCTCGATGCTGTCGATCAGGTTCTCGACCGGAGCGGCACCCTCCAGCCAGGCGTCGAGCGCCTCGCCGAAGCCGGAGCGCGGCGGCCGGCGCCGGTTCAGAAACGGCACCACGATCGCCCATTCGAGCCCGGACGGGGAAGCCTCGGCCCGCCGCTGGTGGACGGCCAGCGCCGACAACAGGAACACACAGAGGAAAAGACGGATCATCGCTTGCTTTCTGGTCGTGGAGGGGGGGGCGGGATCAGTCCCGCCGGTCGATGGGTTTGGCCGGGGCACGGGTGCGGGGCGGGTCCACCACGCCGGGGGCCACCTGGAAGACCTGGGTTCTCATCTCGCCCTCGGCCAGGGGCTGGTCGGCGATGATCACGGCCTCCTCGGCGAAACGGTAGTGCAGGCCGGCGGCCAGGCAGGTGTACTCGACCAGCTTGTCGAGCGGGATGTTGCGCAGTTCCATGGTCACCGAGGGCTGCCGCATGATGGCCTGGCCCTCCGGGGTCACGCGGAACACGAAATTCAGACCCTGGCGGGCGGGATCAAGCTCCTTGGCCAGGTCGCGGAGCCGCTGGAACACGTCGGCCGGGGTGGCGTCCGCGATCCGGAACTCGGGCACCACGATCTTCCGGGCCAGAGCCGCCGTTTCGGCGCGGGCAAAGCCCAGCCCCAGGAACAGGCTCGCAAGGCAGAAAAAACGGGCGATTGATGCATGCATGTCGCGGATTCTCCGAAACCTGCGGACGATATTCAAACCACGGCGGTTGTTCCGTGTCATATCCTGCGCATACGTTAGGGTATCCCAGCCCCTTTGCCAAATCCTCGGGCCCGGAACCCCGCCGGAAAGAGAGCTGGAGGCAAGCGAAACCACTCCCGCAATGACCACTCCCGCCGAACCATCCCGACCGCCCAAGCTGGCGGATACCATGCCCCTGAGCGACGGCATCGTCACCGAGCCCGCCGCCACGGGGGCCAGCCATGTCACCGGTTCCTCGACCACCGTCCAGGATTTCCGCAACATCCCCGAGCGCTACCGGAACCCCACCACCATCGGGGCCGGCGGCATCGGCGTGGTCACCAGTTGCCTCGATCCCAATCTGGGCCGCCGGGTGGCTCTGAAGACCCTGCGCCGGAAATACGCCGAGAACCCCTCCCTCCGCCAGCGCTTCGTGCGCGAGGCCAGGGTCATGTCCCAGCTCGAACACCCCAACATCGTCCCGGTCCACGAGTTGGGCGAACGGCCCGACGGCACCGTCTATTTCACCATGAAACAGGTGCATGGCGAATCCCTCGAATGGGTGCTCCAGCAGTTGGCCGACGGCGATCCCAAATACCAGGCCGACTATCCGCTGACCCGGCTGCTGGACATTTTCGGCCACATCTGCCAGGCCCTGGCCTTCGCCCACAGCCGCGGCGCCATCCATCGCGACCTCAAGCCCGACAATGTCATGATCGGGGCCTTCGGCGAGGTTCAGATCATGGACTGGGGCCTGGTCAAGGTGGTGGGCGGCGGCGAGCGCCTCGCGGCCGCCGACGGCGAGGCGGAGCAGAATCCCGAAACCACCCTCGAGGGGCAGGTCGCGGGCACTCCCCTCTACATGGCCCCCGAGCAGGCGCGGGGCGAAATCGACCGGCTCGATCAGCGCAGCGACATCTACAGCCTGGGCGCCATTCTCTACCGCATCCTCACCCGACGCAACTATCTGGCCGGAAAGGACGTGAAGACCATTCTCGCCCTGGTCCAGACCGAGAATCCCGTCCCGCCCCATCGCCTCAGAATGGGGCGCGGCCGGGTCCCGCGCGAACTCAGCGCCATCTGCCTCAAGGCCCTCGCCAAACGCCAGGAGGACCGCTACCAGTCCGTGGCGGACATGCTGGCCGACCTCGACCGCCACCAGCGCGGCCTGGCGGTGAGCGTCTACAAGCCGTCCACCTCGACCCGGTTCCTGATGTTCTGCCGCCGCCATCCCATCCTCGGCATGTCGGCGGCAACGGCTGTTGCCCTGTTCCTGTTCCTGCTGGCGGCCGACAGCGTGGTCCGCCAGCAGCGGTACGGGGACATGCTGGTGAGCGCGCGGCTCTACAAATCCGAAGGGGACGCGGCCTTCGGCCAGGCCGTGGCCCTGCTCGAACAATGGCAGGCGGTCCAGAACGGCCTGCGGCTCAAGGACCCGGCCCCCGCCGAGATGGCATTGGCGGCCCGCCAGGCCGCCATGCACAAGCGCGGCCAGAGCAACTACGACATCTCCCGCCTGCTCTACGCGCAGATGGTCGAACTGACCAAGGCGCCGGTGCTCGACCAGCTCCGCTTCCTGCGCCCGCGCCATCCGGACGGCCGCCGCCGGCGGGTCTCCGAACAGCGCCTGCTCCCCGTCTGCCAGGACATCGTGGACAGCTACCGCCGCCAGATCGACTGCACGCTCCTCGCCGCCGACTTCGCCGAGACCCAGCGGCTGTTCGAGCTGATGGACCCCTGGGTCCGCTTCACCCCCGGCGGCTACGATTTGGCCTTCCACCTCTGGCGGGCCAACATCCAGCGCCGGCTGGCCGGTTTCGGCACCCTGGAAATCACGGCGAACCGGCCCGCCGCCGCCCTGCGCCTCTATCATCTGCGCGGCGATCTGGCCGTCCCCGATTTCACCCGCCCCGACCAGCATGGCGGGATGGACCTGAGCGTGGGCGCGCTCCAGCCGGGCAGCTATCTCCTGCTGGTGGATGCGCCGGGATTCCCCGGCGTGGTCGCCCCCTTCCATATCGGCCATGCCGAGGAGCGCAGGCTGCACATCCACATCCCCGAACGGATTCCCGAGGGCATGGTCTACGTTCCCGCCGGCCCCGCCATTCTGGGCGGCGGCCAGTCCCCTGTCTACCGCCGCAAGGAGATCGAGCTGCCCGGGTTCTTCATCAAGCAGTTCGAGGTCACCTTCGCCGAATACCTCGAATTCTGGCGGCAGGAGACCGACGCGGCCCGTCGGGAAGCCTGCATGGCCTATGTGCAGTTCGAGGACACCGCCGTCAGCCCCGCCCCCGCCTGGACGGAAAGCGGCGAGCTGCTGCCGCCCCTCGAACCCGGCTTCCCCGTGGTCGGCATCGCCAAACGCGCCGCCGACGCCTTCTGCGCCTGGCGCAGCCGGCGGGAGGGACGCGAAGTCCGCCTGCCCACCGCCGACGAATGGGAGAAGGCCGCGCGCGGGGCCGACGGGCGCACCTATCCCTGGGGAAACAGGTTCCGCTGGGACTATGCGCACCTCGAACAGAATCCCGGCGGCGGCGCGAACCGGCTCTACGCCATACCCGGCAGCTTTCCCGTCGACCGCTCGGTCTACGGGGTCTTCGATCTCGGCGGCAATGTGCGCGAGTGGACTTCGACCCCGTTCCCCGACAGCCTCCGCCGCCATCAGATCAAGGGCGGCAGTCTCGCGGTTGGCCAGCGCTACGCGGCCAGCGCCCACGCCGACAGCGCCCCCGCCATCCCCACCGACGTCGGGTTCCGCTACGTCATGCCCCTCCAGCCCGGCGAATGAACCCGGCCGCCTTCAATGTCGGCCGTGAACTCAAGCGCCAAGTCCGCGCGGCATCTCGTTCGTAGTACGGCCTTTAGGCCGCTTTGTTGCGCTCCAAGAGCAGGCTGAAGCCCAATACCGTTTACTTAAGTATCTCCAGGCCTACGCATGGCGGTAGTTCACGGTGCCCGCCT
>LVAZ01000085.1 GCA_001603055.1 Victivallales bacterium Lenti_02 | reverse complement strand
GGTCCCAGGAGGTGGTGTAGAGAACGGCGGCGGTGGGGCCGCAGGCCTCCCGGCCCTGGGCGGGGCCGCAGCCGTCGGCGAAGGGGGTGCCCGCGCGGCGTCCGTCGGGGGTGGCGCCGCATTCGCGGCCGAGGCGTTCGTGCATGACCCAGCAGAAGGCGCCGGGGACGAAGTGGGTGGCGTCGGGGGGCAGGCGGTGCCGGGCGCATTCGCCGCGCGCGAAGCGGACGATCTCGTCGAGCATGCCGTCCACCTCGGCGATGGCGTTGCCGTATTTGGGATAGCCGAGGAAACGCCGCCGGACGGTTTCCCCGCCCGCGAAGTCGGCTTCGAGGACGCGGAACAGGCCGGGAAAGTCGAGCAGGGCCTGGTCGTAGATTTCCCGGCGGACCACTTCGAGGGCGTCCACCAGATTGGCGAGGCCGACGAAGGAGCATTCGACCCAGTTGTAGCGGGCACCGCCGTCGTCGATGTCGCGCCCCCGTTCGAGACAGTCGTTGGTGAAGAGGCTTTGCAGGGGCTTGCGACCGTACTGGCGGCGTCCTTCGCGGAGTTTGGCCTGGGCCTGGGCGGCGGCGGCGATGCGCTGGCCGAGGCGGTCGCGGTAGGCGTCGAGGAAGGCGGCGAAATCGGGGGCGGGGGAGGGGCTGGCGGCCTGGGCCGCGAGTTCCTCGCGGAGGATGCCGCAGGTGCTGAAGTAGGGGCTGGCGACCCAGACGTTGCTCGAACTGACCGGGGTGATCTCGACGCAGGTGGAGTTGATGTAGTTGCAGGCTTCGTCGGCGGGCACACCATAGGAGCGCAGGCCGCGCTGGATGGTCTCGTCGCCGAAGAAGGCGGGATTGGCGCAGCCGTCGGCCACGATCTGGGTTGCCAGTTCGGTCAGGGCGGCGGGGGTTCCCTCGTGCCAGCAGACGCCGACGGTGGGATAGACCAGGCCGGTCCGGCGCAGGGCTTCGAGGCAGAGATAGGACAGGGGATTAGTCACGTCGCGTCCGGCGGCGTCGCGCCCGCCCACCATGACCGACATGGCGAGCCCGTCGGGGATCAGTTCGTTGGTGAGGAGGTAGAGCATCTCGATCAGGGCCAGGGCCTCGGCCTCGTCCAGCAGGCCCGCCGCCACGTCCCGCTCGAAGAAGGGGAGGAGGGTGCGGTCGAGATGGCCGGCCACGACCAGCCCGACGCTGTCGCCGAGCATGACGGCGAGGTCCATGAACCAGGCGAGTTGGATGGCGTCGCGGAAGCTGGCCGGTGGCTGGGACTGGAGGCGGCGGCAGGAATCGGCGATGGCGGTGTGCCCGTGGCGTTCGGCCGCTGCGGCGGCCTCGCCGATCAGATCGGCGAAACCCGCGAGGGCGAGCAGGAAGGAGCGGTAGGCGTCGGCCGCTTCGCCGGTGGCGTGTTCCAGCCGGGTTTCGAGGTCTTGGCGGAGACCTTCCACGCCGAGGGCGAAGAGACGGCTGCGGTCCAGTTCGCAGTGGCCGGTCTGCCCGCCGGGCCAGGTGAAGGTGGCGAGATACTCTGCCGCTGCCTTGCGTTCCTCCTCGGGCCAGGCCAGGGAGGCCAGCCGTCCGGCCAGCAGGTCCCGGTCGTCCAGGTCGAAACGGAGGGCGCGGAGGGTTTCCCGGACGGCATGGCCCCGGCGGACCTGCCACGGCTCGCCTTCGCTGGCGCGGAGGCCCCTGGCCAGGGCGACGGAGCGGTCCGGCATGCCCTGGCGCTTGTGTTCCAGACAGCGGTTCCGGAGATAGGCGATACGTTCCGCCCAGACATCCTTGCGCTGATTCGCCGTCGTGGCCATGGTGGACCCCCGTCGCGGGAATTACCGGCGTTCGTTGATGACCCTGGCCCCGAGTTCGGCCAGCCGGTCGATCCAGGCATTTACCATACTGGGTTCGGGGGATTCGGCCACCGCCCGGACCGCATCCGTCATGCCCAGCCGGTCGAGTTTGCCTTCCCCGAGACGATGGTAGGGCATGATTTCGACGCCCTGGGTGCCGGGCAGTTCGCGGGCGAGGGCGGCGAGAGCCTGCAAGTCCTCGTCCCGGTCGTTGTAGCCGGGGACCAGGGGGAGGCGCAGAAGCAGGGCGACCCCGCGCCGGTGCAGTTCCCGGACATTGGCGAGGATGCGCTCGTTCGACACCCCGGTCAGCTCGCGGTGCAGGTCTTCGTCCACGGCCTTGATGTCGTAGAGCCAGAGGTCCACGAAGGGCAGCAGGCGTTCGAGATGATCGAAGGGGGCGAAGCCGGAGGTTTCGAGCGCGCAGTGGAGGCCCGCCGCCTTGGCCTGGCGGAGGAGTTCCTCGCTGAAGTCGATCTGCATGAGCGGCTCGCCGCCGGAAAGGGTCATGCCGCCGCCCGAGGTCTCGTAGAAGGGCTTGTCCTTCAGCACCTCGGCGAGCACGTCCTCGACGGATTCCTCGCGCCCGATCATTTCGAGGGCTTCGGCATAGCATTTCTCGGTGCAGGCCCCGCATTCCCGGCAGAGGCTGCGGTCGTGGGCATGCTTGCCGTCGACCATGCGGTGGGCGTGGTTCGGGCAGCGCCCGAAGCAGAACCCGCAGCCGATGCAGCGTTCCGGCATGAAGGAGAGCTGGGGTTTGCGGCTGTTCGACTCGGGGTTGTGACACCAGCGGCAGCGCAGGGGGCATCCCTTGAGAAAAACCGTCGTGCGAATGCCGGGGCCGTCGTGGATCGAGAATTTCTGAATGTCGAAAATCGTGCCGGTCATGCAGA
>LVAZ01000577.1 GCA_001603055.1 Victivallales bacterium Lenti_02 | reverse complement strand
GACGTGGCCGGGCTCCAGGAACTCATCACCTACGGCCTCAAGGGCATGGCCGCCTACGCCGACCACGCCCGCGTCCTCGGCGTCGAGGACGACGCGGTCTACGCCTTCATCCACGAGGCCCTCGCCTTCCTCGCCGACAATCCCAGCGACGTGAACGCCCTCGTCGGCATGGCCCTCCGGGTCGGCGAAGTGAACCTCCGGGTCATGGAGCTGCTCGACCAGGCCAACACCGGCGCCTACGGCCATCCCGAGCCCACCCAGGTCCGCGTAACCCCCATCAAGGGCAAGGCCATCCTCGTCTCCGGCCACGACCTCAAGGACCTCGATCTCCTCCTCCAGCAGACCGCCGGCAAGGGCATCAACGTCTACACCCACGGCGAAATGCTCCCCTGCCTCGCCTACCCCGGCCTCAAGAAGTATCCCCATCTGGCCGGCAACTACGGCGGCGCCTGGCAGGACCAGCGCAAGGAATTCGAAGCCTTCCCCGGCTCGATTCTGATGACCACCAACTGCATCCAGAAGCCCGCCGAATCCTACCAGGCGCGCATCTTCACCTCCGGCCTCGTCCAGTGGCCCGGCGTCACCCACATCGCCGACGGCAACTTCGCCCCGGTCATCCAGGCCGCCCTGGCCGCCCCCGGCTTCGCCGAGGACGCCCCCGAGAAGACCATCACCATCGGCTTCGCCCGCAACGCCGTCCTCGGCGTCGCCGGCGCGGTGATCGACGCGGTCAAGGCGGGCAAAATCCGCCACTTCTTCCTCATCGGCGGCTGCGACGGCGCCAAGTCCGGACGCAACTACTACACCGACTTCGCCCAGAGCGTGCCGGACGACTGCGTCATCCTCACCCTCGCCTGCGGCAAATACCGCTTCAACAAGCTCGAATTCGGCGACATCGGCGGCATCCCGCGCCTGCTCGACTGCGGCCAGTGCAACGACGCCTACTCCGCCATCCAGATCGCCATCGCCCTGGCCGGCGCCTTCGGCTGCGGCGTGAACGACCTGCCCCTGTCCATGATCCTGAGCTGGTACGAGCAGAAAGCCGTCTGCATCCTCCTCACCCTGCTCCACCTGGGCATCAAGGACATGCGCCTCGGCCCGAGCCTCCCCGCCTTCGTCGGCCCCAACGTCCTCAACGTCCTGGTCGACACCTTCGGCCTCAAGCCCATCTCCACCCCCGAGGAAGACCTCAAGGCCATCCTCGGCTAACCGCCTGATTCCCCAACCCGACGCCCCCGGCGGCAACCCCGCCGGGGGCGTTTCCGTTTTGCCGGGAAACCAATCCGCACACGTTTCTCGCGAATCGGGAACCCGCACCGCCGTTCCCGTGTTGCATTGTGTATGAACTTTTCCTATATTCCTTGGCTCGCAAGCCATTGCCAACCGACGATCAAGGACCATCCCGTGAAGCGCTTCGAAGACCTCTTCGCCGAACTCAAGGAAAAAGCCGCCCGCCAGGACCCCAATTCGGGAACCGTCAAGGAACTCAACCAGGGCAGGCATTTCATCGGCAAGAAGATCATCGAGGAGGCCGGCGAGGTCTGGATCGCCGCCGAATACGAGGGCCGCGACAAAACCGCCGAGGAAATCTCCCAGCTCCTCTACCACGCCCAGGTCATGATGATCGCCTGCGGCCTCGAGCTGGAAGACGTCTACCGCTACCTGTAACCACGCGCGGCCCCCGCCGCAGAAGGAAGAGAACATGCTGCAAATCGCCATCCCCAACAAAGGATCGCTCTCCGAAGACGCCGTCGAACTGGTCCGCGAGGCGGGCTACCGCTGCCGCCGCGACAGCCGCGAACTGATGATCCGCGATCCCGACAACAACGTGGAGTTCTATTTTCTCCGCCCCCGCGACATCGCCGTCTACGTGGGCAACGGACTCCTCGATCTCGGCCTCACCGGCCGCGACCTCGCCCAGGACAGCGACGCCGAGGTGACCGAACTCATGGCCCTCGGCTTCGGCAAGTCCGCCTTCCGCTACGCCATCCCCCGCGAAAAGGACCTGACTCCGGACACCTTCGGCGGCCTCCGCATCGCCACCTCCTACCCGAAACTCGTCCAGACCGACATGGCCAGGCGCGGCCAGGAAGTCACCATCGTCAAGCTCGACGGCGCGGTCGAAATCTCGATCCAGCTCGGCGTCGCCGACGCCATCGCCGACGTGGTGCAGACCGGGCGGACCCTCGAGGAGGCCGGCCTGAAGATCGTGGGCGACACCGTGCTGCGCTCGGAGGCCGTCGTCGTGGCGCGGGACGCGGATTTCGCCGCCGATCCCGACGTGCGCGTCTTCCTCGACCGCCTGCGCGGCATCATCGTCGCCCGCGAGTTCGTGATGATCGAGTACGACGCCCCCGAGGCCCTGCTCGAACAGGCCTCGGCCATCACCCCCGGCATCGAGTCCCCCACCGTCTCCCCCCTGAGCAAGCCCGGCTGGGTCGCGGTCAAGGCCATGGCCTCGCGGGTCGGCATCAACGACGTGATGGACCGGCTCTACGGGCTCGGGGCAAAAGGCATCATCGTCACCGACATCCGCACCTGCCGCATCT
>LVAZ01000576.1 GCA_001603055.1 Victivallales bacterium Lenti_02 | reverse complement strand
CTCCGCGACGCCGAGGAAGCCTGGCTGGGCGAGGTGCTGAAGCAGACTCCGCCCGCGCCGCTGCCGGTCCCCGAGCCGTTCGAGCCCTTCGTCCGCAAATGTCTGGATTTCCTGCTGCTCGGTTCGAGCAGCGACGCCGTGGCCATGCTGGCGGCCGCCCGTCCCAAGGAGACGCCCCGGAAGGTGGCGCTGACGGTGCTCGAACGGACCGCCCGTCTGCCCGAGGGGGCCGATCCCTTTCTGCTCGAGAACGGGATTCACGCCGGGTTTTCCCAGGCGGTGCTGGCGGCGGCCGAGGCCATCGCGCCCTACCAGGCCGATCCCCGGCGGCAGGATTTCTCGTCGCTGGCCGCGTTCAGCATCGACGACGAGGACACCCGCGAGGTGGACGACGCCCTTTCGGTGACCTGGGAGGGCGACGAGACGGTCGTGGGCATCCACATCTCCGACCCGGCCTTCTTCGTCCGCAAGGATGACCCCCTGGACCGGGTGGCGGCGGAGCGTCCGTTGACGCTTTACCTGCCCACCACCACGGTCACCATGCTGCCCGAGCGGATCGGCTGCGGCCTGGCCAGCCTCGAGGCGGGCGTTCTGCGCCCTTCGCTGAGTTTCACGGTGCGCTTCGGCCCCGACGGCGAACTCCGCGACTGGTCCTTCGGCGGTGCCCAGGTGAAGGTTCGCTACCGGCTCAGCTACGACGAGGCCGACGCGCTGCTGGCGGGGGGAAGCGGTCACGAAGTGGCGCCCGCCTTGCAGGCGCTGGTGCCCCTGGCCGGGCATCTGCGGGCGCAGCGTCTGGCGGCGGGAGGCTTCGAGCTGAACCGTCCCGAGTGGAAGGTGCATGTGAGCAACGGCGACATCGCGGTGAAGCATATTCCGCCGAACACGCCCAGCCGCCAGTTGGTGAGCGAATGGATGATTCTGGCCAACCGGCTCACGGCCGAGTACGCCCTGCGCCACGACATACCGATCATCTACCGGGTGCAGGACCCGCCCTCGCAGGCGGTGAACTCGCTGGTGGAGTATGATCCGATATCCTTCCTGAACGAGGTGCGCAAGATCAAGCGCACGCGGCTGTCCACCCATCCGCAGCCCCACACCGGGCTGGGGCTCGAGCTGTACACCCAGATCAGCTCGCCGATCCGGCGCTATGCCGATCTGGTGATCCAGCGGCAGGTGGCCGCCCATGTGGACGGCGAGCCTTTCCCCTACACGCTCGAGGAGCTGTTCGAGGTGGTGGGGACGGTGGACCGCACCGCCTTCCAGAACCGCGGGCTCGAACGCGAGGAGAATCGGCACTGGCTGCTCGAATTTGCCAAGCGCAATCTGCTGGCCGGGACGCATACCGCCGTCGTGGTGCAGCAGAACGGGCGCATGCTGTTCGCCGAACTCGAGGCGATCGGCGAGCGGGGGCTGCTGCACACCCGCCAGCCGGTGAAGCTGGGGGAGCGGGTGAACGTGCGGATCAAGGATATCCATCCCAAGCGGAGCGAGTTCGTCCTCGAAACGGTGTAGTTTTCCCAAGCGAGGAATCGATCATGGCTACCTGTCGCGCGCTTCTTCTCGGTACCGGCGGCTGGGCCGGCGCCCATGCCAAAGCCTATCGGCTGTGTTCGGAAATCGAGCTGGTGGGCATCTGCGGGCACCGCAACCGGGAGCGGCTCGACGCCCTGGCCCGCGAGCACGGGGTGCCGGGCGGGACGGACCTCGGGGAGATGCTCGACCGGCTGCGCCCGGATGTGCTCGACATCGCCTGCAACCCCCATGGCCGGGTCGAGCCCATCCTCGCCGCCTGCGCGCGCCCCTGCGTGCGGCTGGTGAACACCGAGAAGCCTCTGGCTCTGCTGCCCAGCGAGGCCCGGACCATTGCCGAGCAATGCCGCGTCAGCGGGACGCTGCTCACCGTGAACCACCAGAAGAAGTACCTGCCCGCCTGGGCCAAGCTCGCGGCGCTGATCCGGGACGGCGCGCTGGGCGAGGTGCGGTTTTTCCGCGCCTCCTGCCAGGGCAATCTGCTCGAGCAGGGCACCCATCTGGTGGACATGCTGATGCACTTCAACGGCCACTCCCCCCTCGAATGGGTCATGGGGCAGATCGACGATCTCGACGGGCTGGCCAAGGCCGGGGCCTCGGCCCCCGATTCCGCCATTGCCGAGCTGGCCTTCGCCAACGGCGCGCGCGCCCTGCTCGAAATCGGCAAGGTCGGCCCCTGCTATCCGGGCGAGACCAACAAGTGGCACCATTTCGGCATCACCGCCCTGGGTGACCAGGGAATGGCCACGATCACCCTCAACCGCACCCTCGAGGTGGTCCGTTTCGCCACAGGCGAGCGCACGGGCGAGAAATCGAGCTGGGACGAGAACTACGTCGCGGCCATCGCCGCCCATCTGGACGACGCGGCCCGCTACGCGGCGAATCCCGCCCTCGGGCATAGCTCCGACCTCGACAAGTCCCTGCTGTCCTTCACTGCGCTCATGGGCATCTACGCCTCCGCGCTCGACGGCGGCCGGGTGCGCTTTCCCGCCGACTTCGAGGACCGCGTGGTGGAAGGGTTGGCCAACCGGGGCAGGTAGGTCGTCAGGGCTGCTTGGGCAGAACGAGGACGACGATGAGCTTGGCGTCGCCGTCGCCGTCGTAGGTGCCGAGGACCACGGGGTGGCCGGGGGAGAAGTTGACGGTGGTGCGGATGAGGTTGGCCTCGCCCCGGGCGATGGTCACCGGCACCCGCCGTCCTTCCGCCTGGCCCAGCGTGGCCTTGAAGCCCTGGGCCAGGACCACATCTCCGGCTTGCAGGGGGACGGCCTTGCGGACGACGGTGCGGTAGCTCTGGAAACCGGATTTGGCCAACAGGGGCAGGTAGGCCTGCAGGGCGGGGTCGCTGGCACCGTCGTTGGCGGCCTGGACGAGGATGACCTCGAGCGTTTCCGCGGCGGTGGCGGCGGCGGTGAACGCGAGCAAGGCCAGGCACGCGCACACGCCCGCCCGACGGAGGATGGTGCTCGCGAAGTTCATGGTGGTCTCCTGGAACGTCAGGTTCGTTTGGGCTGGGGAAGGGTTTCCACAAAGACCACGGTACCACCATTCGCGCTGTCTTCAATGATGGTGATGTTGGCGTGGTCGAGAAAAATCTGCACGTCCTCGATGCGGGAGAGGGTTCCGCCCGGCGGGGGCGGGGGCAGGGCGGCCAGCAGGCGCTCGTTCCCGCCGTCCGTCGGCAGCAACTGGGCCAGGGCGAAGAGGGCCATGACCAGGGCGGCGAGGGCGGCCGCGAAGCGCCAGTGGGCGAAGGCGGGGGAGGTTTCCCGCCCGGCGGCCTGGGGGACGAGCGAGGCGCGGGCCCGGAAGTCCGCCCAGAAATCGGCGGCGGGCCGTTCCGGGGGCGGGGAGGCG
>LVAZ01000575.1 GCA_001603055.1 Victivallales bacterium Lenti_02 | reverse complement strand
CGGCCATCCAGCCGAGGACCTCGCCCGCCGCGCCGCGGCGGACGGCGAAGGCCCGCCCGTCGCATTCGATCCCCGCGAAACGGACCGGTGCCGAGGCGAAGCCAACCAGAGTCGACGAACCGTCGGCATGGGCCAGACGGGCCCCCTGGGCGGCACCCTCCCGCCAATGCGAAACCTGCGGCAGACTCCCCTCCCCCCCCGTTTTGCCGGGAAGCAGGACGGTGAGGAACTCGGCTTCCTTCGCGGCCTCGGGCTGGGAGGCCCGCAGATGCCATTGCTTCTCGAAGGTCTGGCCGGGCGGCCAGGACGGCGGCGGGTCGAACTGGTCGGTCTGCTCGAACACGGGCTGCCCGGGCACCAGGAAACGGACGGCGAGGGAGGCCCGGGGCCGCCGGATGCGGACGGTGTCGGCGGCGACTTCCATCTGGTCGAGGGCATGGAGCCAGTACTCGTAGACCCGCTCCTCGGCGCTGGCGAGGTCGTCGCGCAGAACGAAGATGCCGGGACGGATATGGACCACCTCGCGCACGGCCTTGTCGAGCCGCCCGCCGTAGGCCTCGGTCGCGTCGCCCCGCACATAGTCGAAGGCGTCGCCGTGGAGATAGTCGGCGATTCTCCCCCGCGCGTTCCAGCCCCGGTCCTGGCCCTGGCCGCCGTCGGTGGTGATGCCGCACTTGGCCTTGGTCTGGCGGGTCCAGCCGTCGTGATGGGGCGATCCGTAGCGGTTGTAGTGGCCGGTGGCGATGGCGAGGGGCTCGCCGAAGGCTTCGAGGGTGAAGCAGTTCTGGTCGTTGTGGCCGTGCGAGACGGCCCCGTAGGGCGAGGAGCGCAGGGAGAAGGCCACGTTCTCCGCGCCATCGACCAGATCGGTGTGCAGGGCGACCAGCCCGACGCCGGGGAAATGGCGGGCCGGGGGCAGGTCGAAGGGGGGCAGGGACGGCAGGCTGTCGTCCTTGAGGACGATGCCGAGAATGCTGTTGCCCCCGTCCTGGCCGAGCGAATCGGGATACCAGCGGATGCGCGGGTCCCGGTTGAGCGTGCTGAACCAGTACATGAGCGCGCCGACCCGGTGCGGCCGGAACTGGGGACCGTCGCCGAAGGGGGACATCTGCGAATAGGGCGGGGTCTGGTAGAGCCGGTAGTACGGGGTGCTCTTGAAGAAGGGGCGCTGGGAGAGGTCGATGCCGGTGGCCTCGCGCAGGGCGACGACGAAATGGAGGCCGAAGGTCATGTAGGCGCCCCAGTAGCCGGGCCCCTCGTTCCAGCCGCCGTCCTCCTTGCCCCAGGCGGGATAGACGCCCCAGTAGATGCGGGTGATGTAGTCCAGCCATTGCCTCGCCTCCTCGTGCTCGGGGGCGAGGGAGATCGCCGCCTCGCCGAGAAAGCCGATGATGCGCCCGGCATGGCTCTCGTAGGGGTTGTTCTCGAAGGGCATCCGGCTCATCTTCAGGTAGAAGTCGCGGGCGCGTTCGAGCTGGCTGGCCTCGACCTGCTGCCGTTCCTCGGGGGTGAACAGGTCATGGGTCCAGTCGTAGGCCCGGCAGCCGCGCATCATGATCCACATGGCCGGCTCGTCGTTGTGGAAGACATTGGTCGGCCCGTGGGGGTCCCAGGAGAAGAAATGGAGAATGCGGCGCTTGGCCTCGGCCCCGGCCCCGGCATCGCCGGTGAGCAGATAGGCGAGCGCGGCCCGCTCCATCTTGTCCATGGGCGGACGGGTGTCGCGGAAGACGATGGTGTAGGCCGGGCCGCGGTCCTTGCCCTCGGGCAGCCAGCCGGGTTCGGCAATCAGCTCCTCGCCCGCCCAGCGCTGCACCTCGCGCCGCAGTCCGTCCGCCATCCCCTTGAGGTCCCCTTCGGCGGCGCGGCGGCGGATTTCCGCCAGACGGCCGGGGGCCACGAACAGCCGGGGGCGTTCGGCGGCGACGCGGAATTGCTCGGATTTCGGATAGGGCCAGGGGGACGCATCCGCCGGCACCGTGAAGGCCCGGGTGCGGCTCCAGACCGTGGCCCCGTTCTCCCAGGCCACCCCGTAGCGCCAGAACCAGCCGCCCGCCGCCAGCGGCTCGGTCAGCATCTCGGCGCACCACTCGATATCCCCGCGCCGGATCACCTCGCGGGTGAACGCCGCGTCCCGCGCCACCTCGAGGCTGTAGCGGGAACCGCGCACCGGCAGCCACAGGAACGGCGGGGGATTGGTCTTCACCGTTTCGCCCTCGCCGGGGCTGTAGGGCACATGCCGACCGAAAACCGGCTCCTGGTCGAGCCCGAGGGAGGCGGCGATGACGTGCCTCATGGTGGCCAGTTCCTGGTCGCCGATGGGGCGGACCCAGACCTCGTCCCAGCGGGTGACGCCCGGCGTCAGCCAGTTGAAAACTTGCAGCTCCACCCGCTCGGTCCCGGCCGGGACGGGATAAATCTGTTCCGCCGTCCGGGTCCACGCCTCGGCGGGCGGGAAAAACGCCTGCCTGAGACCGATCTCGCGCATCCGGCCCTCGACCGTGCCGTGGAAGTGGACGCGGAAGCTGGCCCCCCGCTGGCTACCCGGCGCCACCCCCTCGGTGCGGTACCAGCCGCCGGCCGCGACGAAGCGCGTGCCGGCGGGCAGGGGAACCGTGGCCCGCCAGGCGATGCGTTCGCTGTTGTCGCGGCTCTCCAGAGCCACGCAGCGCTCGCCCGCCTGAACGGCACCCGTCTCGACCCGGGCAATCCCCCCGGTGCCGAAATGGTGCCAGGTCCAGCCGACGGGGCGATCCTCCGCCACCTCCTCGAAGCCGGCGTTGGGCAGGAGATTGGCGGTCTGGGCGAGCAGGCTGCCGGCGGCGAGGACGGCAAGGGAGGCGAGGCGCAGCATGGCGGGTCTCCGAGACGAGAGAGACGGGAATTTCCGCAGGCGGGGCGGGACCGGTGCCATGCACCGCCCG
>LVAZ01000574.1 GCA_001603055.1 Victivallales bacterium Lenti_02 | reverse complement strand
CCGCCATCCCTACCTGGGATACATCGTCCAGGGCCACGGCGTCACCGTCTACCACGCCGGCGACACCTGCATCTACGAGGGCATGCGCGCCGCCCTCGCCCATTTCCCCATCGACCTCGCCTTTCTGCCCATCAACGGGCGGGACGCCGTCCGCTACGCCCGCCACTGCATCGGCAACATGACCTACCAGGAAGCCGCCGACCTGGCGGGCGACATCAGGCCCCGACTCGTCGTCCCCACCCACTTCGACATGTTCAATGGCAACACCGAAAACCCCGGACTTTTCCGCGCCTATCTCAACGTCAAATATCCCCAACTCGAAACCATGATTCCCCGCCACGGCGAGAGAACCTTGTTGACCGTCCACCCCGTACTCCCTTGATTTTTTCCCCGTGCATAGCAAATTTATAGAGGTATTTTCGGTATAGTTTCGCGGGTCGTGAAAACCTCAGCAAGGATTACGGAAATGCGCATCGGCAGCGGCAAGCCCTCTTCGCCCTTCACCCTGATCGAGCTACTGGTCGTCATCGCCATCATCGCCATCCTGGCCTCGATGCTTCTTCCCGCCCTCCAGCAGGCGCGCGAGAAGGCCCGTTCCATCAACTGCGCGGGCAACCAGAAGCAGATCATGCTTGCGTTCCGCATGTACGCGGACGACAACAAGGACCGCATGCTGGCCTCCGCCTGGACCAACTCGAACTTGCTGAGCATGCCGCCCTGGTGGGATGCCCTCCAGTCCTACGTGGGCGACCGCAAGGTCTACGTCTGTCCCTCCTATACCGGCGCGTACCACAACGACTTCCCCCAGCGGATCACCGCCCCCGACGCGGGCTTCGGCTACATGTGGTCCGAACATGTCCACTCCAGCGGGCTGTCCTACACCCAAGTCAAGAGTGTGAGCGAGCGGCTCGCCTTCGCCGAGGGCAACCACGCCGTCAACGGTTGGAACTGGCTGAACCTCTCGAACCTCTCCCGCCGCGGCCCCAACCACAGCTCCGGCTGCAACGGCGGCTATCTCGACGGCCATGTGGAATGGCGCCGCTTCGAGCAGTACGAAGTCATCCCCTCCGACCCCAGACTCTAGATTCCCGCCCGACAAAACCAAGGGCGTGGGGCTCGGACTTCCGAAACCCACGCCCTTTTCGTTTGCCGAAATCGGTGCCTACGCGCGGCCGATGAATTTGCCGGTGCGCGTGTCGATGCGGACGACCTCGCCGTTCTCCATGTACTCGGGCACCTGGATTTCCAGGCCGGTCTGGGTGGTGGCGGGCTTGCTCCGCGCCGTGGCGCTGGCGCCCTTGATGGCGGGATCGCACTGGACGAGCTTCTGCTCGACCGTCTCCGGCATCCGGATACCCACCACGCGCCCTTCGAGAATCAGGGCCGCAATCCCTTCCATGTCCTCGATCAGGTAGTACCGATCATCGCCCACGAAACGGTCCGCCAGCGAGTACTGCTCGAACGTCTCCAGGTCCATGAAGACGTAATCGTCCCCGTCCTGGAAGAGATACTGCACCGCGCGGGTCTGGAAGTCGGGTTCGGTGAAGCTGTCCTCCCCCTTGCAGCTCAGGTCGGTCTTCTGCTGGGTCAGCAGATTGCGGGCGCGGATTTTGTAGAGGGTGGAGGCGCCGCGCGCCGACGGCGTGTGCTTCTCGACACTCTCGACCATGTGCGGCGCGTCATTGACCGAAATGACGACACCGCTCTTGATTTGTTTTGCCAGCATAGAGTATGGGGTTCCTTTTGGGTGAAGAGTTCCGTTCAGCCGGGAAATGTCATTCCTCGACTGCCTCCGGTCAAGCTCTTCACGCCTCGTCGGGCCCATGCCACAGCCCGTCGCGGTCCATCCGCCAGCCGGGAGTGTCGATGCCGGGGGACACCCGTTCCCATCCCGCCGCCAGCCGGGCCCGTGTCTCCTCCCAGCTCCGGATGCCGCCGAGCGCGTCGGGTGCCTCCACATTGCAGGCCCCGACCGCGTTGGCCATGCTGCCCGCCTCCTCGATGCGGCACCCGCGCAGGAGCGCCGCCAGAAAGCCGGCAATGGTGGTGTCGCCCGCCCCGGTCGCGCCCACGAAGCGCTCCTCGCGGTAGATGGGGAACCACAGTTCGCGCCCGGCCCAGTTCGCCGGATCGGCGGGTTTGGCGCGGCCCATGCCGTGCAGCCGAGTTTCGTCCGCCGTGCGCACATACATGCCCCGCGCCCCCATCTTGATCGCCGCCACCGCCACCCCCATCGCCAGCAATTCGTCGGCCAGGGGACGCAGTTCTTCCGGGCTGAGCTGGTCGCCCGTCCCGAACCGTTTGCGGTCGAGACAATAGAGCAGCTCGTCGGCGCTGGGCATGAAGACATCGAGATGGGGCAGAGTCCGCTCCAGGATGGCGCGCCAGTCGAGCGCTCCCGCCGGGCCGCCCGGATCGGGCATGCCGAGATCGAGCGAGGTCGTCGCCCCCGTCCCGCGCACCGCCCGGTACATCGCCACCAGTTGCTCCCCGCCGTTCGCGTACTGCCCCGCCATGAAGGCCGGGTAGCCGAAATGGAAGAGATCGGCCTCGGCGATGGCGGCCAGGTCCAGATCGGCGGCGACGAACTGGTTGTTCGCCCCCGGACAGTGCAGGAAAATCCGGTCCCGGCCCGGAATGTTCACCACCACCGTGTACGAGGTGGTGGCCCCCGGCGAGATCAGCATCCCCGCCGCCAGGCCACCGCCGAAACCCGCCAGCACCTCCCGCACCGAGGCCCCGAAGGAATCCTCGCCCACCTTCCCGCGCAGCGTCGTCGGCACCCCCAGCAGATGCAGGGCCACCCCCGTGTTCGAGACCGCCCCGCCCGTGGCGATGGTCGGCGCGCCGACCTCGTACAGCCGCCCCGGGTCCAGCGGAATCGGATGGTCGATGTGGGGGATGATGTCGAGACAGATATGGCCGGCTACCACCGCGCGTTTCATGCGGTTCTCCTCGATGGAACTGAATTCGGAAATGCTGCAACTCTATCCTCTTTTCCCGGCGACGGCCAAATGGCTTGCAAACAAAATCCGACCGTATACACTCTGGTAGGCAATCCTGGCGCACCCCTTGCCGCAGTCTTGTGACGGCAACCCCCAAGCGCCCGGAGACAACGAGGAGCCCCCCCCATGCGCTCGGCGACCATCCCGCTTTTCATGGCCCTGCTGACCCTCCCCCTGATCGCCCAGGAAACCACCCCCCAGGCCGCTCTGGAGCATCTGGAAAAGGTCGGCGCCGCCACCCAGGCCTGGGTTTTCCAGCGGAACTGGGACATTCAGGCCGCCTGTCCGGAACTGAATGGCATGGTCGAGGCGGCGCTGAACCAGCAAATCCGCCAGAGCATGGCGGGCATGCCCATCGTCCCGCCCCCCGTCCGCATCCAGTATTTCATTCTCAGCCGCCGCGACCGCAATTTCGGCGTAAGGGTCAAGCTCGGCGGCATCCCCGAGGAAATGGAACGGATGCTCGAACCCGAGGCGAACAAGTGGCTGGCCACCTCCCCCCAGGCCAACATGCTCAAGATGCTCCTTCTCCAGCCCCTCGCCTTTCCCACCCTCGGCCAGGGGGCCATTCTCAAGGATGCCGAGATCGCGGTTCATCGGGAGACGGCGGAGGCCGTCGACCTCGTCGTCACCCCCAACGCCGCCGCCAATGCCCAGATCATGGGACGCCCCGTCAAAAACCTCGCCCTGCGCATCGACAAAGCCGCCCACACCATTCTCATTCTCCAGGCCAATTTCGCCGACGATACCATGATCCAGGCCAAATTCGACTATGCCCAAGTCCAGGCCAAGGACGGCGAAACCTTCCATGTTCCCACCGCCATCGCCATGAAGCAGAAAGGCGTCGCCAACTTCGCCCCCGGCGTGGCGCTGCCCGAAACCAGCATCATGCGCTACGCCAACCATATCATCGCCGCGCCCGCCGCCGGGCAATAGGCCGACAGGAACCAAGAGCCGTCACGGCAGTCTACCCCACCAAACAAACGGGTACAACGACACAAGCGGTATCATGTCTGGCGGCACGCGCTATACAACCATCAAGCGAGTCATTCTCTCGCTCCTTTTTCTTCTTGCCGGTTTTCTTTTCCTCCTGATTGCCACAGTTGGCTGCGCGAGCATCGAGATGGGGCGGGCACCTTCTCCGGACGAGCTTCAGTCCTTCGTCGGCCTGGACAACTATGCGGACGGGATTTTCGTCAATCGGGAACCAGTGGTCCTCCGCCTGAAGAAGGGGAGACCGCACCGGAGCATCGTGCGGCTGTTCAGGAAATCGCAGCACGCGCCGGACCAAGCGCTCCCTGCCGTGCCGCTGAAGCGGAACTCGTTCGCGGCGGAACCGGATGCGTTCTCGGTCCGCTGGCTCGGACACTCCACCGTGATTTTCGAACTGGCCGGGGCTCGCTTCATCACCGATCCGGTTTTCGGCAACGCCGCCCCCCTGCCCCGCGCCATGCAACGCTACACCCCCTCGCCCCTCGCCC
>LVAZ01000573.1 GCA_001603055.1 Victivallales bacterium Lenti_02 | reverse complement strand
CTGCACCCGGGTCCTCGCCCGCCTCGCCGCCGAATTCCTCCTCGCGGAGTAGCCGTAGAGGCTGGACTACTTGGTCTGGGCGAACTCCTCGATGAGGCGCTGGACTTCGGCGTATTCGGTCGCCACGGGGAACTGGGGAAACTCGTCGATCACGTTCTGCGGGGGCCGGAAGAGGATGCCGAAGTCGGCCTCCTTGAGCATGTTCGTGTCGTTGTAGGAGTCGCCCATGGCGATGACGGTGAAGTTCAGGTTCTTGAAGCTGAGGGTCGCGTGCCGCTTGCCGTCCAGCAGGCGCATGCGGTAGTCCACCACCATGCCCTCGTCGTCCACCACGAGACTGTTGCAGAACAGCGTCGGCCAGCCCAGCTTGCGCATGAAGGGGGAGGCGAATTCGTAGAAGGTGTCCGAGAGGATCACGTTCTGGTAGCGGGCTTCGAGCCACGCCATGTATTCGAGGGCGCCGGGCAGGACGTCCATGCCCTCGATCACCCGCTGGATGTCGGCCAGCTTCAGCCCGTGTTCCTTGAGGATGCCCAGCCGGTGGCGCATCAACTGGTCGTAGTTGGAGATGTCGCGCGTGGTGAGGCGGAGTTCGGGAATCCCGGTCGCCTCGGCAAAGGCGATCCAGACCTCGGGGACGAGAACCCCCTCCAAATCCATGGCGACGAGTATGGGACGCTGGCTCATGCGGACAATCCTTGCAGGCACTCGGATAACGGAAACGGCAGGCCCAAACCATACCGTCCCGAAGACCTTCCGCCAAACAGAATCCGCCTGCCGTTGACGCGGGCCGGGTTCCCGCCTATACTCCCGGCGGTCGGTTATTTCACAGGAGTGGTGCCATGTCCCTGCGCGTTGCCTTCGTCGGATTCCGTCACGGCCATATTTTCTCCCTGCTCGACCGGGTGCGCCGCTCGCCGGACTGCGTCCTCGTCGCCGCCTGCGAGGAGGACGCCGCCACCCGCGCCGAGCTGGCCGCCTCGGGCAAGGTCGAGATCACCCACGATTCCTACGCCCGCCTGCTGGCCGAAGTCCCCTGCGACATCATCGCCGTCGGTGACTACTACGGCATTCGCGGCAGCCGCGCCATCCAGGCCCTCGAAGCGGGCAGACACGTCATCCTCGACAAACCCGTCTGCACGCATCTGGACGAGCTGGACCGCATCGAATCCCTGGCCGAACGCCACCGGCTGGCGGTGGGCTGCCAGCTCGACATGCGCAGCGGCCCCACCCGCCAGACCCTGCGCCGCCTCGTCCGCGCCGGGGCCATCGGCGAAGTCCACACCATCATGTTCAGCGGCCAGCATCCCCTGCTCTACGGCAGCCGCCCCGACTGGTACTTCCAGCCCGGTTGCCACGGCGGCACCATCAACGACATCGCCGTCCACGCCTTCGACCTCATCCCCTGGGTCACCGGCCGCGAGATCGCCGACGTGGTCGCCGCCCGCGTCTGGAACGCCCGCACCCCCCAGGCCCCCCATTTCCAGGACTGCGCCCAGTTCATGCTCCGCCTCGACAACGGCGGCGGCGTCCTGGGCGATGTCTCCTACCTCGCC
>LVAZ01000572.1 GCA_001603055.1 Victivallales bacterium Lenti_02 | reverse complement strand
GAGTACGAAAATCCCGGCCCGCTCCGAGAGAATCCCCTCCAGCGCCGCGCAGCGGGCCGCCTCGTTCTCCGGCTGCCACTGCCGCCGGCTCGGCCCCACCACCTCGGGCACCAGCACGATGGGGCGGCTGTCCGCCAGCAGTTCCAGATAGGCGGCCAGGCTTCCCGCCAGCCGCTCCGCCCGCGCCGCGTCCGGCGCCACCACCACCAGCCGCCCCGGGGACCGCGCCGCCAGGCGGGCCACCGCAGGCGCCAGCGCGGCGCTCTCGGGCACCAGCAGCCGCCGCCGCCCGGAACCCCCGTCCCCCGAGCGCGCCCACTGCTGCAGTTGTTCCCGCCAATTCACCATGAGGATTCCACGTTGCACCGTGCAAAACGAGGGAATATAGTAGCCCGCCCATTGGAGGCGAGGTCTCGCCAGGCTAGAGGCGAAGAAGTCTCCCGTGAACCATGTGAACCATACTGCCCAACTGCAACCGGAGGGACCGAATGCGAGACGGCGGCGATAGTATTCGGCATTACATGCACGATATTATGCGCTTCCCGCTGCTCAGCGAGGCCGACGAGGTTCGGCTCGCCGAGGAAATCCGCAACGGTTCCGAAGAAGCCAAGAAGCAGCTCATCCGCTCCAACCTCCGCCTGGTGGTAAAAATAGCCTACGATTTCCGGGGACTGGGCCTCCCCCTCTGCGACCTCATCGCCGAAGGCAACATGGGACTGATCCGCGCCGCCGACCGCTTCGATCCCAGCAAGGGCGCCAAGTTCAGCAGCTACTCGTCCTGGTGGATCAAGCAGGCCATGCGCCGCGCCCTGGCCAACCAGAGCCGCACCGTGCGGGTCCCCATCCAGTCCGCCATGCGCCTCGGCAAAATGCGCAACGTCACCCGCTCGCTCACCGAAAACCTCGGCCGGGAACCCACCGACCAGGAAATCGCCGAAGCCAGCGAGTTCAGCCTCAAGACCCTCGCCTGGCTCAAACAGGCCGACATCCGCGGCGTCTCCCTCAGCGACACCCTCGGCAACGAGGAGTCCGGCGACTACGAGGATGTGATCTCCGACAAGGTGGCCGACGCGCCCGACTCCATTCTCGAACGGGTGCTGCTCACCGAGCATCTGCAGCAGGTCATCCGCGAACATCTCGACCAACGCGAACAAACCATCCTGAATCTACGCTTCGGACTGGCGGGCGAACCGCCCCGGACCCTCGAGGAAGTCAGCCAGCAAGTGGGCTGCACCCGCGAGCGGGTCCGCCAAATCCAGTACCGGGCACTTCTGAAACTACGAGCCATGCTTGGCGACGAAATGGTCCCCAACGACCACCACTTGCCCGGCGCAACCTGACCGAAAGGGGGTGAGCAAGAACATGTCGGAAATTCGAAGTCGGAAAGGCGAACCCGTGGATCGGGCGTTGCGTCGTCTCAAGAAGAAGCTGGACAAGGAAGGGACGATGAAGGAGCTGCGCAATCGTCGTCACTACGAGAAGCCCAGCGAGGTGAACCGCCGCAAGAAACGGCGCTCCCACTAGCCTCTACCATCCCTGTTCCAGCCTGGCTGGAAACCATTATCGAGGGGACGGCCCGCAAGGACCGTCCCCTTCTCTTTTCCCTTCGCCGCCGGGGCTGTTCCGGTTGCGGTCGGTGGCCGGGGCCGTACAGTATACGCTTCCCCGAAACGAATCAGCCCAAGGAGTTCCCCCATGCGAGTTGAGCGCCGCAAGCCCCTGACCGCCCGCGTCGGCCTGCTGTCCGTCGGCCACCATGTCTACTGGGACCAGTTCCCCGGCCTGCTCGACGAACTCCTGGGCAAGACCGAGGTGCTCCGCCGCCGCATCGAGGGGCACGGCCTCGAAGTCGTCGACTTCGGCATGCTCGACCAGGCCGAGTCCGCCTACGCCGCCCTGCCGAACATCCAGGCCGCCGACCTCGACCTGCTTTTCGTCGACATGGTCACCTACGCCACCAGCTCCACCTTCGGCGTCCTCGCCCGCTCCCTCGACCTGCCCATCGTCCTGGTCGCCCTCCAGCCCCTGGCCGCCATGGACTACCCGCGCGGCAGCACCTACATGCAGCTCTGCAACGACGACCTGTGCAGCGTCCCCGAATTCACCGGCGTCGCCATCCGCATGGGCCGTCCCGCCCCGCCCCTCATCCTCGGCACCCTCCACGACGACCCCGCCGCCGAGGCCGAGCTGGCCGAGTGGTGCGCCATCGCCAGAGTCCTCCACGACCTCCGCCGCGCCCGCATCGGCCATATGGGGCATGTGCTCGAAGCCATGCTCGACATGCACACCGACCCCACCGCCGTCACTGCCGCCTTCGGCTGCCATGTCGTCCAGTGCGAGCCCGACGACATCCTCCGCGCCTACCGCGCCGTCGAACCCGCCGACCTCGAAGCCAAAAAGCGCGAAATCCTCGATTTCTTCGCCACCCCCGACCCGGTCAGCGACCCCCTCACCAGCCGCCTCAACGACGAGGACCTCACCGTGGCCGCCCGCGTCGCCCTCGCCCTCGACCGCTTCGTGAACGAGAAACGCCTCGACGGCCTGGCCTACTACTACGAGGCCGAGGCGGGCAGCGAGATGCGCCGCGTGGTCGCCAACCTCATCGTCGGCAACTCCCTCCTCTGCGCGGCCGGCTTCCCCATGTGCGGCGAATTCGACATCAAAACCTGCCTCGCCATGCTCATCATGGACCGCCTCGACATCGGCGGCAGCTTCGCCGAATTCCATCCCGTCGATTTTGTCCGCGACTCCGTCCTGGTCGGCCACGACGGCCCCCACCACCTGAACATCGCCGCCGGCAAGCCCGTCCTCCGCAGCCTCGCCAAATACCACGGCAAGCCCGGCTCCGGCGCCGGCGTCGAATTCCAGATCAAGGAAGGCCCCATCACCATGCTCAGCATCGGGGTCAAGGCCGACGGTTCCTTCAAATTCGTCATCGCCGAGGGCGAATCCATCCGCTGGCCCATCCCGCCCACCGGCAACACCAACACCCACGGCC
>LVAZ01000571.1 GCA_001603055.1 Victivallales bacterium Lenti_02 | reverse complement strand
GTCTGGCCCGAGCCGACCGCCCCGCCCCGCCGGGATTCCTTCTTCGGCAACCATGTGAACTCCTGGTACGGCGGCAAGATGCTCGATCAGGCCGCCCGCCTCGGCCTCGGCTGGATGCGCGGGCACGACATGCTCCAGGCCACCTGGTGGAACCGCGTCCAGCCCGAACCGGGCCAACCCCAATGGCAGATGGAAAACACCCTCGAAGATTGCTTCCAGCGCAATATGCCCGTGCTCGGTTGCCTGACCGGAACCCCCTACTGGGCGCTCAAGGGCGGGCCCGGCAAACCCACCAAGGATTCCCGGGGCTACACCCAGACCCCCGATCCCTACTACTGGAGCGACTATGTGCGGATGACCGTCGAGCGCCACCGCGACCGCATCCGCCACTGGGAAATCTGGAACGAGCCCGAGGTCAGCATGTTCTTCAGCGGCACCCCGCAGGAGCACGCGGATTTGGTCCGCCTCGCGGTCGCCGAAATCCGCCGGATCGACCCGGACATCTTCGTGATGGCGGCCGGCTACGTCACCCCCGCCTGGCGCTGGCACGAGGCCACCGCCAAGGCCGGTGCCTGGCGCGACCTCGACGCCATCTCCCTCCACTACGGCTGTCCCGACCTGCCCCCCGAGGAGAACGAGCACAAGCTGCGCGAAATCCTCGCCCACTTCCGGAGGCTGCTCGAAGCCTACGGCCCCCGCCGCGATCTCCCCATCTGGAGCACGGAAGGCGGCACCGGCGACACCGTCTGGCTGCGCGGCATCGAACAGCCCCAACTCCCGCCCGAGCACCTCCGCCCCCCCATCAACGCCTGGCACGGGGCCAAGCGCACCGTCCAGGGAACCGCCATCCTCATGGCCAACGGCATCGCCAAACACTTCTACTACTTCCAGAACCCCATCCGCAGCGGCCGTCAGGTCTACCAGAACACCAGCATGTTCGACTACAACCTCGCCCCCCGGCCCAAACTCATGGCGCGGGTCGCCATGGAACGGGAACTGGCGGGCGCGCGCTGGACCGGCGAGGTGCGGCGACCCGAGGACGGGCGGTTCTGGGCCCACCTCTTCGCCCGCGAGGACGGCGGCACCACCGTGCTCTGGTGGGCGGGCGACGGGGCCGAACTGGCGGTCGAGACTGCCTGGACCACGGCGACCGCCGTGGACCTGATGGGCAATGCCTCCCCCCTGCCCTCGACCTTCCTTCTCACCGACGAACCCGCCTACGTCCGGCTCGCCGACGGCATCGAAGCCGCGCGCGCCGTCCTCGAACAGGCCACCATCACCGTCCGCCGCGCCCCCAGCCCCCTTTCTGACCAATTCACGGCCGAGGAAAAACCCGACCTGCCGCCCCAGCCCGACTTCGTCGCCCCCGGCGAGAGTCCGGCCGGTGTGTTCACCGTGGACCTGCGCCGGGCCTGCAATCTGGGATTCGCCGACATCCGCGACCTGCCCGTCGGGCGGCAAACCCTCGCGGGCGTCCCCTTCCAGTTCGTCGATCCGGGCACCAATGCGGGCAAAGCCCTGGTCGCCCCGCGCGACGGCGAGCCCATCCGGATTCCCCTGGCCGAAGCCCGCAACCTGCGTTGCCTCTACTTCCTCCACACCGCCCTCGGCGAGGAATCCGGCGACATCGGCAGCTACGTGGTCCACTACGCCGACGGCACCACCGCCACCATCGCCAACCACATCCCCGCCACCAACCACGACTGGCGGCGCGGGCACCATCCGGAAGAGCAATCCCGCCCCATCCCCATCCGGACCACCGCCCCCGCCGCCTGGCGCTGCCTGCGCATCGTCGAATGGGAAAACCCGAAACGGGACGTCCCCGTCACCGCCATCGAGGTCCGTTCCACCGGCAAAAAAACCATCCCCGTCCTCGTCGCCCTCACCGGCGTCTGAGGCCTGCCGCTCAACCTCCGGACTCAATGGAACACCTCCCAAGGCAAACCGGAGCCGACCGATGAAGGCTGAACACCATAGAGAACGGACCCTTCTTGCCTGGCAGGCGATGCAACGGGCGGCGTGCAAGGTGCTTTCGGAAGCCGTCCAGAACAACCGGCCCATCCCGCTCTGGGACGGGACGAAGGTCGTGTGGAAGGTGCCGAAGGAGGAGCTTGAACAGCTCGACTCCCAGGCATCTACCCTGCCGCAGCCATAGAGCCACCCACCACGGAGTCCCCCACCGCCTGGCGCTACCTGCGCATCGAGGTCGCTCCACGGCAAGATTGGCATGGGATTGTGCATGGTCGAAAACAGACCCTGCAACCATATCCGAATTCGCCGTTTACTGCGAGCAACATGGAGCGAATGCCGGGCTACCAGGGGCGTTCGGGGGGGGCGGTCCGCCAGGTGCGGGCCGCTTTCCGGCGCAGCGCCTCGTTGAAATCGCCTTCGTTCTCGCGCATGGCGGCGAGGGCGGCGGCGGTCTCGTCGGGCGTGAGTTCCCGCTCGTTTTCCGGTCGGGCGGCGGCTCTGCCCTCACCCTCCCCTGTCTGCCCGGCCTCGCCGGTTCCCGGCTGGGGCGGCGGGGTTTCGGCGGGCGGTTCCGGGGTCTGGCTGGCGGCGGACGGCGGGGCGGATTCCCGGGGCGGCGGATCGAGCGCAAGGCGATCC
>LVAZ01000570.1 GCA_001603055.1 Victivallales bacterium Lenti_02 | reverse complement strand
CCTGCCCTACACCTGCCCCGACGGCAAGCCGGTCATCGTCAACCTCCCCTTCCGCGACCTCGAAAAACGCTTCGGCAAACGTCTCGGCAAGGAAGACACCCCGGAGGGATGAGCGGATTTGACTATGGCCCGTCCTCGGGCGCGGGGCGTGCCACCGTCCGCATTCGCGCCCGCCCGGGCTACGGGGTTGGGGTTTTGCCGTAGTGCCGTTTGGCCAGGGCGGTGATGCGCTGGATGAATTCGCCCTTGNNGCTGAGGTAGTCGCGGAAAAACAGCCGGTCCCAATGCTCGAAATGGGCCTCGACCATGTGGATGTGGTGGGTGCGGGCGCCGTCCGCGCCGCGTTTGATGAACCAGGCGTAGAAGGGGGGCGCGTCGTCGCCCCAGGAGGAGCGCCAGAAGTAGTCGTAGCCCTGGGCCTCGAGCAGGGGCGCGATGCGTTCGCGGGTCTGGTCGAGGCTGGTCACCTCGACCAGCATATCCACGATGGGCTTGGCGGCGAGTCCGGGGACGGCGGTGCTGCCGAAATGCTCGATGCGCCGGATCAGATCGGCGGGCAGGCAGGCGAGCAGATGGCGCTTCTCCTCGGCGAAGAGATTGGGCCAGCGGGGATCATAGGGCACGACCGCCACCTCCTCCTTGACCACGCGGGCGACTTTTTCCTCGAGGGTTTCCATGTCACTGCCCGTCCGGGTTGGTACGGAGGCGGTAGAGGTCTTGGTGGACGGCGCGGGCGGCGGCGCGCATCTCGGGGTAGGCGGTGTCGGTGAGGGTGACGAAGCCGATGTTGTAGTTCTCGCCGTCGAAGCGCCCGGTGAGGGGCTGGTCGCGGTACTGGAACCAGTGGGTGCCCACGCACCAGTCGGCGGCGACGGCGGTGCGCACGTAGGCGGCGAACTTCTCGGCCCGTTCGGCCTGGTTCTCGGCCTTGCGCAGGCCGGTGTGGAACATGCCCCGGTCGAGGG
Organism: Victivallales bacterium Lenti_02; assembly: GCA_001603055.1. Taxonomy (GTDB): domain Bacteria; phylum Verrucomicrobiota; class Lentisphaeria; order Oligosphaerales; family Lenti-02; genus Lenti-02. The sequence goes on along the minus strand of LVAZ01000570.1, from coordinate 2,862 downwards.
CGCCGAAGTGGAATTCGCCGATGACGACGGGGAAATCCAGCTCGCGGGCCAGCTCGTCGGCGTCGCGTTCGTCGGGCAGATCGTTGTAGATGTTGAAGCAGACCACGTCGCAATGCTTGGCGGCGACGGCGACGACCTCGCGGTTGTAGCTGGCGAGGCGGGGGCCGAGGTAGAGCACGCCGGGCATGAGGTCGCGCATGGCTTTTTCGCAGACCGCGAAATAGCGTTCGGCGAGGAGGGTGGAGAGCCGCGACAGGTCCGCCGCCGCCTTTGCCTGCTGCTCCGCGGTCAGGACCGGCGCGCCGGGAAGCGCCTCCCAGGAGGCGAATTCGGTGCCCCAGGCGGTGTTGAGTTCGGCGACGGTGGCGTAGGTTTCGCGCAGGTTCCGGAGCATGACCTTGCGCATCTCGCTGTCCTCCCCGGCGGCGAGGATGGTGGCGGGGAGCAGATAGGGGCGGTTGCCCCAGCCGGCCCAGGGCAGCTCGTTCTCGATGAACACCCCGAGCAGCCAGGGGTCGTCCTTGAACTCGGCCTGCTTGGCGACGCCCTGGCGGACCGCCTCCTCGAAGCCGGGGGCGAAGACATCGGGGAAGGAGCGCCGCTCCCAGATGGGCACGCGGGGGGACTGGTAGCCCACCGGGATGGTGTAGGGCATCCGGCCCAGCCGCCAGACCGCCGCGTCGCTCCAGTTGCCGACGGTGTTGAAGCCCCACGAGGCCAGGCGGCGGACGGCGAGGTCGTGGGAGACGGCCGGGTAGTCCTCGCCGAACTTGCGGAACAGGTTCATTTTGCCGAAATCGAGCCAGCCGTCGCCCCGGGTGCTGTAGAACTGGCGCAGGGGGTCGCCCTCCTCGGGAAGCCAGGTGAAATACCGCTCGCGCCCGAGCACGGGGCCGCCGGATTCGGGGCGGACGCAGGTGACGCCCGCGCTCCAGAACAGCCTGCCCTCGGGGTCCACGAACCACCATTTGCCTTCGTGCTTCGTCGCCCGGAAGCGGCCGGTGGCCTCGAGCTGCGGCCCGGTGGCCCAGCCGCCGAAGCGGTTGCGCTCGGCGGGGACGGGATGGGCGGCGAGGTCCGCCTCCTCCTCGGCCCGGCGCTGGGCGAAATCGCCGTCCTGGTGGACTTTGCCCGGCCAGTCCTCGTCGGTGAACTGCCCGTAGCGGTCCACGAAGGGTTCGAGTTCGTTGGTCTCGACCCGCAGCAGTTCGGCCTTGTGGAACTGGAGGCGGTACTCCTCGGCGGGGCGGGCCAGGAAGATTTGGAAGGCGACGATGGTCTTCATGTCCAGCGGGCGCAGCGGGCTGCGAATCCACAGCCCCGTCGTCTGGTCCACGCCCCGGTTGCGGGGTTGCCCGCGCATGCCATCGAGGCGGAAGGCGGAGAGGTCGAAGCGCACGTCGTGGGGGCCGCCGGGCGGCACGGCGACGGTTCCTTGGCGGCAGTGCTTCGCCCCGTCCGCCTCGATCGAGTCGTCCACCCGCACGCTCATCGCCACGGGTACGTCCATGGGATTGGTGACGGTCAGGGCCAGGACATGGCTCGCCGACCAGTCGGTCTGCGCGTAGGTCTCTCCCAGATTGAATTTGATGTTCGGCCAGGCCGTTTCATGGCTGAAGACCAGATCGAGGGCCGGTCCCGCCGGAGTCTGGACCAGAGTGGCGACCGTCGAATTCAACTTGGCCTTGTCGGGCAGGCCGGGAGTGCCGGCATCGAGCAGGGTCGTGCGCTCGACCTGGGCGGCCAGGGGCAGAGCGAAAAGCAGGGCGGCGCCGAGGCAGGATTTCATGGCGTTTCTCCGGAAAGGGTGATTGCCTACTCTATCCGCCCATTCCCGCCTGCCAAATCCGAATGTCTACCCGACCTTGACGGCGGCCTTGCGGCCGACGGCATCGACCGCCGCGATGGTGTAGTTTCCGCCCGCCGCCGTCTCGTAGCGGAAGGGGGTCTTGGTGGTCTGGGGCTGGTGGGGCACGGTGGCGACGGGTTGCCCGTCGCGCAGGATTTCGTAATGGTCGAGGGGCTCGTCCCCCGCATAGGCGCAGTCCCAGGCGAGAACCAGCCGTTCGCCCCGCTCCACCCTGGCGTTGCGGGGCGCGGTCAGGCCCCGGTCCGCCAACTGGAACCAGTTGGTGCGGCCGTCCTTGGCGCGCAGCCCGAGCGGCTCGATGGCCCGGCGCTCGGCTTCGTTCAGGGCGTCGGGCGCGACCTGCGCGGCGTAGTAGTCCTGGACGAGCTGGCAGCGCAGGGGATTGTCGTCGATTTCGCCGATGCCGACGATGAGGGTGTGGATGCCGGGGGCCGTCAGGGCATGCTCGATGAGGGGACGGCTGGGGATGTCCTCCGTGCCGACGAGGCGGACCACGTCCTCGGGGGCGCGGGACCATTTGGCGTCCTTGGTGTACATGGCCCCGTCCGCGAAGACCTTCATGCCGATGATGCCCATGTTTTTGGCGCGGGCGACCGGGAACAGGTTGTACTGCATGTTGAGGTAGCGGCGGTCGTTGACGTTGACCGAGACCAGCACCCCGTCGAGCAGGCCGTAGCGGTCGCGCTGGATCATCTCGATCATGGCCGGCGCATTGTTGTGGCCGGAAAAGCCGAGGTGGCGGACCCGTTTCTCGAGCTTCGGGTTGAGGCCGGTGTGGTTGGTGCCGTCGCGGAAGTCGCGCAGGGCGACCAGAGCGCCGAAATTCCCCGCGGGATCGAGGGGGGTGTCCAGCCCCTGGTAGACCACATCGACCTCCTCGAAACTCACCAGATTGTGGATGAGGACCATGTCGACGTAGGCGCCGTCCGGATAGGTGCCGTCGTTGTTGCCGAAGAGCTGGGAGAGCGAGCGGCGGAGATCGGCGACCGCGC
>LVAZ01000569.1 GCA_001603055.1 Victivallales bacterium Lenti_02 | reverse complement strand
AAAGCGCAAACCGATGCGCCAGAGCAGGCAGCAACCATTAGGTTGACGCGTATGCCCGCTGGGGCTTCGAGGGCAGCGTCTCCTATCGCGCCAAAAGCGGCAACACCAACAATTCCCGCCTCCACCTCGGCACCGTCGCCGAGAAGAAATGGGCGAAGGAAAGGCTCAAGCTCCACGCCACCTGGGTCCAGGCCGAGAATAACTACAAGGAAAGCGAGAACGAGATGATCGGCGGCGCCGACTTCGAGCGCCAGTTGAACGAACGTTTCCTCTGGTACGCCCGGACCGAACTGGAACGCGACGCCATCGAGGAAATCTCCCTGCGCACCACCCTGGCTGCCGGTTTCGGTTGGTACGCGGTCCGCAACGAGCACCGCGAGCTGCGCCTGCGCGCGGGCTTGCAATACCGCCGGGAAGCCTACAGCAACGACGAGCCGACGAACAACTCCTTCGGCCTGGAACTCGGAGCCCGCCATGCCTGGCAGATCGCCCCCTGGGGGAAAATGGTCAACGAGTTTGTCTATTCATCGTCCTTCGACGACTGGGCCAACTACCGCATCGTCCACGAGAGTTCCCTCGATTTTCCCCTGGCGAAGAGCAAATACTGGTTGCTGCGGCTCGGCCTCTCCCACGAGTACAACAGCGTGGTCGCCACCAAGATCGAGCAACTGGACACCACCTACTTCCTGCGCCTCGTCTTCAACTGGAAGTAGCCCCGCCTACTCCTCCAGGCGGAGAACCAGATCGTCGGCGAAGAGCACCAGCCGCCCGCCCTCGGCGGGGACTTCGGGGTAGAGTTCCAGGACCACCTCGAACGGCGGCGTGTCCTGCTGCCGGTTGCCGTCCCCGGCCTCGATCCGGACGGGGGGCGTCGCGCGCAGGTTCCAGACAATCTCCCGCCACCCCTCCCAGTCCAGCGTCCCGCGCGGCCCGTAGAAACACTCGCCGCTGCGGTCGCGCAGCCGGGGCTGGAACACCAGTCCGGAACCGTCCCCGAACAGCCGGAAGCGCATCTCGGCCACCGGGCGTTCCAGCGGCAGTTGGATGCTGAACAACTTCACCTGCCACGGTCCCGGACGCCCGGCGGGGAACACGACTTCGAGCTTCACCGACTGCTTCCCCGAATGGCTCCGCTCGGAACTGAGCTGCGCCGTGCCCGCCACCTTGGCCCCGTCCTTGGTTTCCTCGGGCCATGGGTAGACCCGGCTCCAGGGGTTGGTCGTCTCGAAATCGAATGCGAGCAGGGTCACGGGCGGCGGATCGGCCGGAGCCTGCGCATTGCGCACCGCTTCGCCGAAGGGAAAAACCGGATCGGCCGGCAGGCCGGGGCGGACCTGCCGGTTGCCGAGAGGCACATCGGGCGCCTGGAGCCGGAAGCTGTCCTTGCGGGCGAAGACGGGCTCCGCGACTGCCTGCGACTCCGTGTCCTGCCCCGAGACCTCGCGGTAAGCCGCGAATTCACCGGGAGCGAAATCCCGTCCCTGCCATTGCATCCGGCCGGGGAAATAGGCGTTGGCCAGAAGTCTGACATTCGGCGACAGGCAGACCAGCTCGGCCTGCCCGCAGCCGTACACCGCGCTCTCGCGCACTTCCGCCACCGCCGGTTCCGCGATGCGGATGCCCTCGGCCGCGCCCGCGAAGGTGCAGCCCGACACATCCGCCCGGCCCCCGCGCAGATGCAGCCCCTGCCGGCCGCCGACCGTGAGGACGTTCTTCAGCACCAGCAGCCCGGCGGCGAGGGGATTCCCCGGCTCGCGCAGGTACCGGGTAGCATCAGGATAAGCCTGGATTTGGGGACCGGCGTTGTTCCGCACCACCGAATCGACCAGCACGTGATAGCCGCCCATGAAATCGACCCCCGCCACCCGGTTGTCCTCGACCAGGACCCCGTAGAAGGAGGAGCGGGAGATGTTGATGTCCTGGATGCCGTAGTTGTTGTGGTGGAAATGTCCGCCGAGGACGGTCGCGCCCACGTCCTCGTGGATGCTGAACCCGTCGTCGCCGTTCCAGCGGCCCACGATGTTGCGGAACACCAGCCCCTGGCAACTGCCGTGGACGTTGAACCCGTCGTTGGCGAAATGCTCGCAGACCAGGTCGCGCACCTCGATATAGCTGCCGCCGGTGAGGACGAGGCCCGAAGTCAGCATGGTCCCCGCCAGTTCGTAGTCGGCGATGGTCGTGCCGGGAACGACGCGGAAATGGACGCCATTCGCGTCCCAGCAGCTTTCCCCGGCCCCCATGTCGGCCGCGGACCGGCGGAGCGGCACCATCGCCCCGTCGCGGACCAGAAACGGACGGGCCGCGACGACCTGGACCCGGTTGGGCAGGAAATACAGGCCATCCC
>LVAZ01000568.1 GCA_001603055.1 Victivallales bacterium Lenti_02 | reverse complement strand
GTCGACCAGCCCGAGCCGTTTGGCCGCCTCGCAGTGGAGGGGATCGCGGTCGACGCCGAGGATGCGCCGGGCGAAGCCGCGGCGGCGGAGGTCGGTGGCCATCGAGCCGCCGATGAGGCCGAGCCCGACGACCGTCATGACGACCCCGGCGGGGGTGCCGCCGGAGGTGGCTGAGGGGGTGCTATTTGTCATGGATGTCTGATCCTGTAGGGGGTTGTTCCGCCATTTCGTGCTGCAGTTGCTCGAAGGATTTCCGGCCCTTCCGGTATTCGCCCATGATCTCGAAAATTTCGGTCAGCGGGCGCATCGCCGAAAGGGCCTGGCGGTATCGCACCGGATCGTCGTAGGTCACATCCACGTAGAACAGGTACTGCCATTCACGGCCGATGATGGGCAGGGACTGGATTTTGGTGAGGTCGATGTCGTAGTAGGAGAGGATGGAAAGGGCGCGGGCGAGGCTGCCGGGCTGATGGGGGAGGGAGAAGCAGAGCGACGCCTTGTCCGGGTAGCCGTCCAGCCCCTTGATGTCGTGCTCGGAGAGGACGAGGAAGCGGGTGTAGTTGCGCTTGTTGGTCTCGATGCCGCGGGCCAGGACCTCGAGGCCGAAGAGTTCGGCGGCCAGTTCGCTGGCGATGGCGCCGACACCCGCCAGCTTCTCGTCGGCGATGGCCTTGGCGCTCGACGCGGTGTCGCCCGACTCGACCAGGCGGATGTGGGGATGGGCGTCGAACCAGGCGCGGGACTGGTTGATGGCCATGGGATGGGAGCGGACCTCGCAGATGTCCGCGACGCGCTGGCCGGGCAGAGCCATGAGGTTCTGGGCGATGCGCAGGTAGATTTCGCCGACGATGTGGGTGCGGGAGCCGCGCATCAGGCTGTAGTTGGGCAGGATGCTGCCCGCCACCGAGTTCTCGATGGCCATGAGGGCCGTGTCGGCGGCGTAGCTGTCGAGGGCGGCGAAGAGCTGGGCGAAGGTTTCGCAGGGAACCAGTTCGAGGTTCTCGCCGAAGAACTGCCGGGCCGCGATGTCGTGGAAGGAACCGCGGATGCCCTGGATCGCCACTCGTCTCGTTGTGCCGGTCATAGTCGAAATCCCTATGCTGGGGAAGGATGCGGGGAGGAAGGCAAAAAAACGGCTCCGGAAGCCGAAGCCTGCGGAGCCGTCGTTCGCCGAGCGCGATTCCCGGACTAGCCGAGAATGCGGGCGCGGACGGAGCCGCCGGGACCGGCAGCATAAAAGCCGCCGAACGCCAGGGTGCGCTTGCCCCGGGCATTCAGCCTTGCCTCCTTGCCGCTGGTGATCGATTGGGTCATGGTTCGGTTCGTTGTTTCCAGGCCACAAAAAAAGCCCCGCCGGTCGGGCGGGGCTTGCATGTCTTCGGTCCAGTCGCTCGCAACCCCGCTCTACGGGTAAAAGTAGCTAAACTCATAATAGCGGTTGCGGTTGCGGAGCGTCATCGGAGCATTCCTTTGGGAAATCACTCCCACACCATAGGCCGTGGTTGGGAAGTCGTCAAGCGGGACGGGGCGGGAAAAGTGGGGGGAAAAGGAAACCCCCGGCAGGGTCGGGAAGAGAGGAGAGAGGAAGGAGGAGGAAGGGAGGAGGGGAACCTGCCGGGGGCTAAATTGGAAGAGAACCGCCGATCTATCGGCTTCTGGGTCTGCGTCACCTATATGCTTTCGCATGCCAGTCTTCGTTATGCCACCTACCATATATCGACTTTCCCCATGTGCAAGAGGGCGGCGATATATCTTCGATAGGAATTCTCGTCTGGCTGCGAGGTTGCCTGCTGTATCCGGCGGTTGTCCGTGCGGGTGGGGGAAGATGCCCGCCCGTCCCCCGGGGCGGGGGAACGGGCGGGCGGCGGAGGTGCTACTTGGTGGCCTTGGCCGGCTCGTCTTGGTCGGGCGAGTCGTTGGGGATGCGGTTCACCAGTTGAGTCAGTTCGTCGAACTTGAGGTCCACGTCCATGACGGCGACGATGTTGCCCTTGCTATCGCGGATGGGTTCGGCGAAGGTCAGGACCAGCTTGTTGGTGAAGCGCGAGAAGAAGAGGTCGGAGGAGTAGGCTTGGCCGGTTTCGAGCACGTTGCGGAACCACTCGTGCTCGGTGAAGTTCTCCTTGAAGAGGGGCCGGAACAGTCCTTTTTCGCCGCGTTGGGTATGGACGTGGCTGATCTGGTGCCCCTCGGTGTTGGTGATGGCGATGAGCTGGATGGCGGGCTCGCCCTGGACCACGGTCTTGAGGAACGCCTCGATGCGGGCCGGTTCGAGGGAGAGCACGTCGGGCGACTTCGAGACCCGCTTGGCGATGGCCTTGCCCTTGGCCAGGGCGGCTTCCTTGACCTTCTGGAAGTCGGACTTGAAGAGGGAGGGCAGATGGTGCTTGGCCTGGGCGATCATCTCGTCGTGGCTGATGCCGGTGGTCCGTCCCTGCTCGTACTGCTCCATGACCCAGTCGTTGATCCGGCGCACGCCGGGATGCCGCTTGTTGATCGGCTCGCGGTGGTCGCGGGCAAGGAGGTCGTGGGCGTATTCGTTCAGCCATTCGGCGATGCCTGCAAGGCCGGACTTGTCGGTGACGGAGACCTTGAGCGGCCGGTTGAGCAGGGCCTCGGTGTCGAAGATGTTGTAGATTTCCTGGTTCTTGAGGACGCCGTCGGCATGGATGCCCGCGCGGGTGGTGTTGAACTCGCTGCCCACGAAGGGGTAGTTGCTGGGCACGTCGGCCTTGATCTCGTCGCGGAAGTAGTTGGCGATCTCGGTGATGACCGTGGTGTCGATGCCGTTGCGGTGGCCGAGGAGGCTGATGTACTCGATGATGGCGCCTTCGAGGGGCGGGTTGCCGGTGCGCTCGCCGAAGCCGAGCAGGGAGGCGTTGAGGGCGGAGATGCCGTAGAGCCAGCCGGTGACGGCGTTCACATGGACCTTGTGGAAGTCGTTGTGGCCGTGCCATTCGAGCAGCTCGCAGGGCACCCCGGCCTCGCGGTGGAAGGCGTAGGCCAGCTTGTCCACGCTGCGGGGCAGGGCCGCGCCCGGATAGGTGACGCCGTAGCCCATGGTGTCGCAGAGCCGGATTTTGATCGGAATGCCGCTTTCCCGCGACAGGTTCATCAGTTCCGCCGCGAAGGGCAGGCAGAAGCCGTAGATGTCGGCCCGGGTGACGTCCTCGAAGTGGCAGCGGGGCACGATGCCCTCCGCCAGGGCGTCCTTCACCACGCCCAGATAGGAGTCCATGACCTTCTCCCGGGTCTTCTTCAGCTTGAGGAAGATGTGGTAGTCGGAGACGCTGGTGAGGATGCCGGTCTCGCGCAGGCCGAGGGACTTGACGAGGGCGAAGTCCTTGGGGTCGGCGCGAATCCAGCCGGTGACCTCGGGGAACTGGTAGCCGAGTTCGAGACAGCCGTTCACGGCTTCCTGGTCGCGCTTGCTGTAGAGGAAGAATTCGCTCTGCCGGATGACGCCGTTGGGGCCGCCGAGCCGGTTCAGCATCTTGAACAGCTCGATGATCTGCCGGGGCTTGTACGGCGGCCGCGCCTGCTGGCCGTCGCGGAAGGTGGTGTCCGTGATCCAGATTTCCGGGGCGGGATCGGGATGGATCACCTGCCCGTCGAAGACGATGCGGGGCACGTCGGTGTAGGGGAACTGGTCGCGGAGCAGGTTGGGCTCCTTGATGTCGTCCAGGACGAAGGGCCGGGGGGAGGCGGCGAGAGGCTGGAAGGACTGCTTCATGGGACCTGGTTCCTGTTTCGGGAGTGGAAACACCGTCGGAAAACGTGTCGAACACACCGCTTTGACGCATCTACCGTATCAGAGGTTCCAGAAAAATCCATCCGCAGAACAAGAAATCGACAGAAACCCGGCAAAAATGTCAAAATCTTGTTCTTGCATAGGCAATCATAGCCTCAACAAGAGACACATTTGTGGTTTTCGCCCTGTTTCAGACGACTCTGCTACAGGTTTGTAGCCCCCGGGGCAGGCGTGCTAGATTGAAGGATAGCCTGGAGGTTTCCATGAGTTCCAAGAGCAAAGCCCCGGTCACTCCCGCGACCCGCCTGCTGCGGGCGGCGGCGGTTTCCTACGAGGAATGCCTGTACGACTACGTCGAGCACGGGGGCACGGCGGTCTCGGCGCAGGCCCTGGGCGTGGACGAGCATGCGGTGGTGAAGACCCTGGTGATGGAGGACGATTCGGGGAATCCCCTGCTTGTCCTCATGCACGGGGACCGCTCCGTGTCGACCAAGAATCTGGCCCGTCTGCTGGGCGTGAAGCAGGTGAAGCCCTGCGCCCCCGAGGTGGCGGAGAAACACTCCGGCTACCGGGTCGGCGGCACGTCGCCCTTTGGCACCCGCCGGAAGATGCCGGTCTATATCCAGGAATCGGTCCTCGCCCTCGACCGCATGTATGTGAACGGGGGCCACCGGGGATTCCTGGTCGGAATCTCCCCGGCGGACCTGGTGCGGGTCTTGCAGCCGACGCCGGTGGACGTGGCCGTCTGAGTCCGGCGGCGGCTAGGCCGTGGTCGGCGGCTGGACGACGGTTGCCGCGTCGAGCAGAATCGCCCGCATCACTTCGCGGCAGGGTGCCTGCTCCAGCTTGCCGAAATCCACAGCGGCCAGCAGGCGCACCAGCGAGGACATGAACTGGACGTGGGGCACAGGCTGACTGGCGGGGGAGAGAGTCAGGACAATGATCCTGGCGGGCTGGCCGTCCATGCAGCCGAAGTCCAGTCCCTCGGGTTTCAGGCCGACGGCGCAGACCAGCTCGTTCACCGTGTCGGTGCGCGCATGGGGGACGGCGATGCCGTGCTCGAGCCCGGTGGGCATGACCTTTTCCCGTTCGAGGATGGCCTTGCGGACGACGGCGGGGTCGCGGACGAGTCCCTGCCTGTGGATCTGGGCGAGCAACTCGTCGATGACCGCCTCGGGGGTGGCCCCCTTCAGCCTGGTAATCATGAGATCGGCCCGGAGGTATTCGCCCAGGAGCTGCTGGCTGCCGCCGGGGCGGGCGGCGGGGGTGGCGGCGCCGACGGAACCGAGCAGTTGCACCACCTCGTCGGCGGACTTGCATTGCAGCAGATGCCCGCAGATGCCGGGCACCAGCGCCTGGCCGAGCCCCGCCATGAACTGGACATGGGGCGCGGGCGCGTTTTCGGGCGACAAGGTGAGGACGAAGAGCCGCGCGGGCTGGCCGTCGAGCGAGGCGAAGTCCACGCCCTCCGGCTTGAGGCCGATGGCGCAGACCAGCCGGGAGACGGCGGTGGTGCGGGCATGGGGGATGGCCACCCCCTCGACCAGCCCGGTCGACATGCTTTCCTCGCGGGCGAACAACGCCCGGCGGGCCTCGGCGACATCGCCGACCTCCCCGGTGGCGGCCAGCAGGGCGAGCATCTCGTCGAGAATCTCCTCCTTGCTCGAACCTTTGAGGCGGAGCTTGACCGCGCGGGGATTCAGGAAGTTGGCGATGCGCAGCCCCTTGGTGCCGGCCAGCCCGTCGCCCTGCACGCCCCGGCCCAGGCGGGCGAGGTCCACGGGCTCCTGGAGGCGGCGGATGGTGCCCTGCAATTCGCACAGCACCTCGTAGACGGCGGTGCGGATGAGGGGCAGTTCGTCCTCGCCGCACTGGAAGGACAAATTGGCGTCCACCACGGCCAGATTGATGACGCTGGTGTCCTTGCGCACCTGGTAGAGACCATGCTCGTGCTCGAGATCATGGAAGAAGAAGCCCTCGGCCTCGAAGGTGTGGCGGAGACGTTCGAGCACCCATTCGGCGATCTCGTGGGTGGGAAAGGGGAAGGTGATGGCGGCCTCGGTCTCGGCCGGGGCGGGACGGCGCAGGCCCGATTTGTCCGAGACGAACAGGAAACCCAGCAGCGGCGGCGCCACGAAGGTGCTGATGGCGGTCATCAGGATGGCGATGCCGAACACGTCCGCCTCCACGGCGCCGGCGGCCAGACCGACGCCCGCCACGATCAGGGCCACTTCGCCGCGCGGCACCATGCCCATGCCGATCCGCAGGGCTCCGCGGGCATTGAATCCGAAGCCCAGGGCGGGCAGCCCGCCACCGACGATCTTGGCCGCCACGGCCAGCGCCGAGTAGACCCCGCCGAACACCAGAATCCGCCGCGAGCCCAGCGCCCCGAAGTCCACCAGCATGCCCATCACCCCGAAGAACAGGGGCACAAGCAGCACGTAGATCGGCGTCAGTTTCTCGCGGACGACGTTGGCGATGTCGGTGCGCGAGAGGGAGAGGCCCATCACATAGGCGCCGATAATCATGGCCAGCCCGGCCTCCTCGAAGAATCCCGCCAGGATCAGGGCCAGCCCCAGGGCCATGACCGCGATCGAGGACCGTTCCCGGAAGAGCTTGAGCAGGATGCCGATCCGCCGCGCGCTGAGCAGCCCCAGGGCCGTGGCCACCAGCCAGATGCCCACCGCCTTCGCGGCGATGATCCCGATATGCGCCCAGTCCACATGCCCCGCCGCCTTCGAAGCGCTCACCACGCCCAGAACCACGGTCAGCAGGATGATGCCGAGCACGTCGTCCACCACCGCGCCCGAGAGGATCGTGACGCCCTCGGGCGTGTCCAACTTGCGCCGTTCCGCCAGCACGCGGGCGGTGATCCCCACCGAGGTGGCGGTCGAGATCACGCCGAGAAACAGGCAGGCGGGGTCGAAGAAGGTCAGCGCCCGGCCGAAGGCGTATTCGCCCAGCAGCACGCCCGCCAGATCGCCGAAGACGAACGAGGCAATCACGCCGCCCAGACCCACCGCGCTGCCCGCCACCGAGTAGCGCAGGAACATGCCCAGGTCCGTCTCGAGCCCGACCATGAACAGCAGCACGATCGAGGCAACCGCGCAGAATCCGTACAGCTCCACCGAGACCGGGAAGCCCTCGGCCAGCGGGAACAGCCCGTGCGGGAAACCCGGCAAACCGAAACCGCCCAGCAGATGCGGCCCGATCACGATCCCCGCCGTCAGCTCGCCCAGGCAACCCGGCAGGCGGAACCGCTCGAACAGCATGTTCCCCAGCTTGGTGGCGAACAGAATCAGCCCCAACTGGATGACCAGCAGCATCATCCGGTGGGTCATGCCGGCTTCCGCCCCCCCCGCCTCGCTGGCCCAAGCCACCGTCGTTCCCAACGCCAACATCCACAACACGGATAAACGGGTTTTCACAGTATCGCTCCCGAAGGCGGCTTATGATTGCGCAGGAGGGTCAACGAATCACGATATTCATAACACTATACATCGATGTCATGCTTTGTCATGTTTTGCACGAGCGGCGGGGGCGGTTTTTTTAGGGGCATGGTCCGCGAGGTGAAACCGTCGTCTGCTGATTGGACTTCACTCCTGAGCATTTCCGCGCTACGGTGTGGGTCCCTGTCTGACAAATGATGCGATCGGACTTGCTATGCGAAACGGTCCCCATATTCTGCTGATGGTCTCCGACCAGCACAACCGCAAGATACTGGGCTGCAACGGCGACAAGGTGGTCCGGACGCCCTGCCTCGACCGTTTGGCGGCGGCGGGGGTGGCGTTTTCCCAGGCCTACGCCCCCTCCCCGCTCTGCGTGCCGAGCCGGATGGCGATGCTCAGCAGCCTGATGCCCGACGAATCGGGGGTGCAGCTCAACCAGCATGCCCTGCCTTCCCATGTCCCCACCGTGGCCCATAGCCTCCGCGCGGCCGGCTACCGCACCGTCCTCTGCGGCCGCATGCACTTTGTCGGCCCCGACCAGCGGCATGGCTACCAGGAACGGCTGGTCGGCGACCATACCCCGACCGGCGTCGGCTGTCCCGAGGCGCCGCAGGGGCTGTTTCAGGGAACCACGGGACAGGATGGGCGGGATTTGGCGAAAAGCGGCGCGGGCTGGTCCTCGGTGCAGGGCTTCGACCGCGCGGTGCGCGATGCCGCCGTCGCCCGCATCCGCGCGCAGAATCCGGCCGAACCCCTCTTCCTCACCGTCGGTTTCTACGGTCCCCACAATCCCTATGTCTGTACGCGCGCGCAATTCGACTACTACCTGGCGGCTCTGCCACCCATCGAGCCGGCGGACCTCGAGGTTTGGCTGGCGCAGGACCACCCGGCCGTCCGATATTGGCGGGAAACCCGTCGGCTTTCCGAGGCCAGCGCCACCGCTATGCAGCGGGCGCGGGCGGCCTACTACGGGGCCTGCGAAACGGTGGACTCCCTGGTCGGGGAGGTGGTCGCTGCCGCCGATGCCGCCCTCGGGGCGGAGAATCTCCTGGTCGTCTATCTGTCGGACCACGGCGACATGGCGGGCGAACGCGGCATGTTCTGGAAAAGCACCTTCTTCGAGGGGTCCATCGGGGTGCCCTGGATTCTGCGCTGGCAGGGGCGGCTGGCCCCGCGCCGGGAGGACACCCCGGTCAGCCTGCTGGATGTGGCCCCAACCCTGGCCCGCATCGGCGGGGG
>LVAZ01000567.1 GCA_001603055.1 Victivallales bacterium Lenti_02 | reverse complement strand
TGCGGTTGATGACGCGGCGGTAGAGGTCGTTGAGGTCGGAGGTGGCGAAGCGGCCGCCCTCGAGGGGCACCAGCGGGCGCAGGTCGGGGGGGATGACCGGCAGGACGGTGAGGACCATCCAGCGCGGGTCCATGGCGTTCTGCAGGAAGCCCTCGACCAGGCGCATGCGCTTGGCGATCTTCTTGCGGTTGGCCTTGCTGCGGGTGGCGAGCATTTCCTCGGCCAGCTCGCCGCGCAGCTTGGCCAGGTCGATCTGGCCGAGCAGTTCCTGGATGGCCTCGCCGCCCATGCCGGCCTTGAAGGCGTCGCCGTAGGTCTCGCGGGCCTCGTTGAGCTGCTCGTCGCTCAGCAGCATCTTGTGCTCGAGGGGGGTGTCGCCGGGGTCGGTGACGATCCAGTCCTCGTAGTAGATGACCCGCTCGAGGGCGCGGGCGGTGGTGTCGAGCATGAGCCCGAGGCGGCTGGGCATGCACTTGAAGAACCAGACGTGGGAGACGGGCACGGCCAGCTCGATGTGGCCCATGCGCTCGCGCCGGACGCGGGCCTGGGTGACCTCCACGCCGCAGCGGTCGCAGACGATGCCCTTGTGCTTGATGCGCTTGTACTTGCCGCAGTTGCACTCCCAGTCGCGGGTGGGCCCGAAGATCCGCTCGCAGAAGAGGCCGCCCTTCTCGGGCTTGAAGGAGCGGTAGTTGATGGTCTCGGGGTTGCGGACTTCGCCCCGGCTCCAGGAGTGGATGGCCTCGGGCGACGCCACGGAAATGGTGACGCACGAGAAGTCGTCCGAGTCGTCCATGCCTAGAACTTGTCGCAGTGTGCTGTTGTCCAAGAAACAGCCCTCCAATTTCGGCGGCCGTGGGCCGCGGGCTAGCGATGGTTGCGGCGGCCGGCTACGCGAGGGTTCCGGCCGCGCCCCTGCCGCGCCGGACCCTGACGTCCAGGCACAGGCTCTGCATTTCCTTCATGAGCACGTTGAAGGATTCCGGCGTGCCGGCCTCCAGCGTGTTGTCCCCGTGCATGATCGATTCGTAGATCTTGGTGCGGCCGACCACGTCGTCGCTCTTGACGGTGAGCATCTCCTGGAGAGCGTGGGCGGCGCCGTAGGCCTCGAGGGCCCAGACTTCCATTTCGCCGAAGCGCTGGCCGCCGTGCTGGGCCTTGCCGCCCAGGGGCTGCTGGGTGACCAGCGAGTAGGGGCCGACGGCGCGGGCGTGGATTTTGCTGACCACGAGGTGGTCGAGCTTGAGCATGTAGATCTGGCCGATCATGACGCGCTGGGCGAAGGCGTCGCCGGTGCGGCCGTCGAAGAGCCGGGTCTTGCCGTCGCGGGCGACGAAGCAGTTGGTGCGGTCGTTGCCGTCGGAATCGGTCACGCGGCCGTCGCGGTCGAGTTTCCAGCCGCGCTCCTCGACCTTGACCTTGAGGGCCTCGCCGAGCAGCTCGTGGATCTTCTCCTCGGGCATGCCGTCGAAGACCGGGGTGGCGACCTTCATGCCGAGGACGCTGGCGGCCCAGCCGGCATGGGTCTCGAGCACCTGCCCCACGTTCATGCGGCTGGGGACGCCGAGGGGGCTCAGGATGATGTCCACCGGGGTGCCGTCGGCCATGAAGGGCATGTCCTCGACCGGGACGATCTTGGCCACGATGCCCTTGTTGCCGTGGCGGCCGGCCATCTTGTCGCCGACCATGACGGGGCGCTTGCTGGCGACGTAGACCTTGACGGACTTGATGATGCCGGGGTCGCTGCCGTCGCCCTCCTCGAGGCGGCGGATGGTCTCCTCGCAGCGCAGCTCGATGTCCCGGATGCGCCGCCGGAAGCTCTTCATGACCTCGTCGATCTGCTCCTTGGCGGGGCCGGCGGGCATGCTGTAGCAGTCGTGGCACTGGGCCAGGCGCTTGAGCATGATCTTGGTGATCTTGCGGTCGGCGGGGATGATCTCGCCGCCGCCCACCTCGCGGGTCTTGACGATGCCGACGGGCAGCTTGTTGCCGAGCAGGAAGCCGGCCAGGCGCTCGGCCAGCTCGTCCACGATCTCGCCGAGCTGGGCCTTGTGGAGGTTCTTGGCCTCCTTGACCTTGCGGCGGACGTCGAGCTTGCTCATCTTCTCCTTGGTCGGGTCCACGCGGCGCTCGATGCGGACATCCATGACGATGCCGTTGCTGCCGCCGGAGACGACCAGGGAGCTGTCCTTGACGTCGGCGGCCTTCTCGCCGAAGATGGCGCGCAGCAGGCGCTCCTCGGGGGCCAGCTCGGTCTCGCTCTTGGGGGTGATCTTGCCCACCAGGATGTCGCCGGCCGTCACTTCGGCGCCGATGCGGACCACGCCCTCGGCGTCGAGGTTGCGCAGGGCCTCCTCGCCCACGTTCGGGATGTCGCGGGTGATCTCCTCGGGGCCGAGCTTGGTGTCGCGGGCCGTGATGTCGTACTCGCTGACGTGGATGCTGGTGTAGACGTCGTCGCGCACCAGGCGTTCGCTGAGGACGATGGCGTCCTCGAAGTTGTAGCCGCGCCAGGGCATGAAGGCGACCATGACGTTGCGGCCCAGGGCCAGCTCGCCCTGGTCGGTGGAGGCGCCGTCGGCGATGAGGTCGCCCACCTTCACCCGCTGGCCGCTGTGCACGACCGGGCGCTGGTTGATGACGGTGGAGGCGTTCGAGCGGAGGAATTTGTACATGCCGTACACGCGCACCGAGGCGGGCTCGGCGGTGTCCTCGGGGAGGAGCCCGTCGGCGCTGGTGACGACCCGGGAGGAGTCGACCGCCGCGACGATGCCGTCGCGGTCGGCGGTGACCACGGCGCGGGAGTCGCGCGCCACCACGGCCTCGAGACCGGTGCCCACGTAGGGGGACTCGGCCTTGATCAGGGGCACGGCCTGGCGCTGCATGTTCGAGCCCATGAGGGCGCGGTTGGCGTCGTCGTGCTCGAGGAAGGGGATCAGCCCGGCGGCGGCGCTGATGAGCTGCTTGGGGGAGACGTCCATGTACTGGACGTCCGCCGCCGGCCGCTCGCCGGAGTCGCCCTTGTGGCGGCAGAGGACGTAGGGGTTGACGAAGCCGCCCGTCGCGTTCAGCGGGGCGTTGGCCTGCGCGATCACGTAGCGCTCCTCGCGGTCGGCGGAGAGGTGCTCGACCTCGGCGGTGACCAGATTGTCCCGGACCTTGCGGTAGGGGGTCTCGACGAAGCCGAAGGCGTTGATCCGCGCGTAGAGGGAGAGGGAGGAGATCAGGCCGATGTTGGGGCCTTCCGGGGTCTCGATCGGGCAGACGCGGCCGTAGTGGCTGGAATGCACGTCGCGCACCTCGAAGCCGGCGCGCTCGCGGCTCAGGCCGCCCGGGCCCAGGGCGCTCATGCGCCGCTTGTTGGTCAGCTCGGCCAGGCAGTTCGTCTGGTCCATGAACTGGCTGAGCTGGTTGCGGCCGAAGAAGTCGCGGATGACGCCGGCCAGCGCCTTGGGGTTGATCAGCTTGCCGGGAGTCACGTCGTCGGCCTGCATGTCGTACAGGGTCATGCGCTCGCGGGCCAGGCGCTCGGTGCGCATCAGGCCCACGCGGCACTGGTTCTGCATCAGCTCGCCCACCGTGCGGACGCGGCGGCTGCCGAGGTGGTCGATGTCGTCCACATGGCCCTCGCCGTTGCGCAGTTGCATGAGGCAGACGGTGGCGCCCACCAGGTCCTCCTTGGTCATGATGCGCACGTTGGCGGGCGGGGGCTCGATCTTGAGCATCGCGAACTGCTCTTCGAGCTTCTGGTTGATCTTGTGGCGGCCCACCAGACCGAGGTCGTAGCGGCGCACGTCGAAGAACAGGCGCTTGAAGAGCTGCTTGGCATTGTTCACGCTCGGCGGGTCGCCGGGACGGAGCCGCCGGTAGATCTCCTTCAGGGCCTCCTCGGAGTTGGTGGAGGGGTCGCGCTGCAGGCAGCGGATGAAGGCGTCGCCCAGGCGGGCCGTGTTGACCACGTCGATTTTCTTGATCCCGGCCTCCTTGGCCTGGGCCAGCACCTCGGGATTGAGCGGTTCGAGGGGCGGCAGCAGGGGATCGGTGCCGGACTCGGGATCGCCGCCGACGGCGGCGGCCGAGAACCAGGCGGAAAGGTCGTCCTCCTTGGCCAGGCGGGCGACGGTGAGGGACTCCACCCCGTAGACGGCGTCGAGCAGGTCGCGGTTGGTCTCCAGGCCGATGGCCCGGAGGAAGGTGCTCACCAGGAACTTGCGGCGCCGGCGGCGGCGGTCGAGGTAGATGAAGATCAAATCGTTGATGTCGAACTGCACTTCCATCCACGAGCCGTGGTCGGGGATCAGCCGATAGGAGTACAGGGTGCGCCCGCTCGCGTGGCGGGTCGCCTCGAAACAGATGCCGGGGGAGCGGTGGAGCTGGCTGACGATCACCCGCTCGGCCCCGTTGATGACGAAGGAGCCGCGGTCGGTCATGATCGGGATGTCGCCCATGTACACCCGCTCCTCCTTGGTCTCCTTCGCCGTCTTCAGGCGGAAGACCACGTGCAGCGGCGCCGCGAAGGTGCCGCCGTCAAGCATGCAGTCGACCAGCGGCTCCTTGGGCTCGCCCACTTCGTAGCGGACATAGTCCAGGACGCAGTTCTGGTCGAAGCTTTCGATCGGAAAGACTTCCCGGAATACCTCCTCGAAACCGACGTTGCGCCGCTGTTCCGGCGCCGCCCCGGTCTGCAGAAACTCGTTGTACGAGTCCACCTGGATCCCGATCAGGTCGGGGATCTCCAGGATGTCCTGAAGCCGTCCGAAGTTTACTCGTTCACCCATGCCTGGTCGCCTCACAGCCAGTTGAAGACACGTGCGATGTTCAATCGCGAAGAAAGACACACCGGAGGCCGGGCTTTCCCGGCCCCCGATATGTCCGAAATGACCGAAATACAGGTAGACCGGCGGAAACTACTTCAGTTCCACGACGCCGCCGGCTTCCTCGATTTGCTTCTTGATGTCCTCGGCTTCCTCCTTGGACACGTTTTCCTTGATGGTGTTCGGGGCGCCGTCGACGAGGTCCTTGGCTTCCTTGAGGCCGAGGCCGGTCAGGGCGCGGACCACCTTGATGACGCCGATCTTCTTGGCGCCGCCGTCCTTGAGGACGATGGCGAACTCGGTCTGCTCCTCGGCGACGGGGCCGGCCTCGACGACCGGGCCGGCGGCCGCGACGGCGACCGGGGCGGCGGCCGAGACGCCGAGGCGCTGTTCGAGGGCCTTCACCAGGGTGGAGACTTCGAGGACCGTGAGGTTCTCGATGTAGGAGATGAACTTTTCCATCTCTTCGGAGACAGTGACTTTGGTTTCTTCGGACATGGGACTATACCTCCGCGCGTGTGTTAGGCAGCTTGTTCTTTGTTCTTGAGGTGGGCATTCAGCACGTAGACCACACTTGCCAGCTTGGCGTTAAGGACCCGGGCCAGATTGCCGGCCGGAGCCTGGAGAACGCCGAGCAACTGGGCCAGGAGCACTTCCCGCGGGGGAAGGTCGGCCAGTTTGCCGACCTCGTCGGCGGTGATCACATGGCCGCCGATGACGCCCAGACGGATCGGGGCCTTGTCGTGGCTCTTGGCGAAATCCCGGACGATCTTGGCCACGGCGACGAGGTCGCCGCCGCAGACCACGGCGTTGTCGCCGGCCACGGGGACCGGCGCGATGGCCGAGATGCCGCCCGCCGCCGCCGCCCGCTTGAACAGGCGGTTGGGGACGATGTGGCACTGGCCGCCGACGGCGGCCAGCCGCCCGCGCAGGTCGGTCAGCGCGGCGG
>LVAZ01000566.1 GCA_001603055.1 Victivallales bacterium Lenti_02 | reverse complement strand
GGGGAAAAGAGACCGCAGCGGGAGCGCGGGTCGGGGGGGGCGGGGTTTGCGGGTTGCCGCGCCCGCTAGACGCGCATCTGGCCGCCGATTTCGCGGTTCCAGAAAAGCACCACGGCGACCAGGCCGAAGAAGCCGACCAGCAGCAGCACATACATGCCGCCCAGGGCCAGATAGGCGCCCGGCACCTGCTTCTCCGCCGCCAGGGCATCCGCCATCCAGAAAAGCTGCCAGTTGGGGATGCAGGCGTAGAGCACGCTGGCGAGTCGGCTGCCGCCCTCGGGGAAGGGCTCGTTGTAGGTGCCGCCGACCGGGGTCCGGGGCTGGTGGACCGAGCGGCGGAAGACGACCGAGGCGAAGTCCTTGCCGTCCCGCCGCGCCGCCACGCCCTCGCCCTTGATCAGGGCCTCGCTCCATCGGCGCGAATACGGATCGTACTGGGCCATCAAGCGGGGCGGGTTGGCGAGGTCGGAAAGCTGGCGCTTCCACCCCGCGTTGTCCCGCCACGCTTCCTCCGGCTGCTCGCCCAGGTCCGGCAGTTCGCCGGTGGGCTGGCCCTCGCACCAGACGATGAAGGGGCTGTCCGCCGCGCCGAGCGCCGCGGGCTTGCTCCACTGCCCCACGGACACCCGCTCGGTCGGGGTGAAGCTGTAGTAGGAAATCCAGAGGGTGCTCCGCCCCGTCGGGGCCGGGGTGTCGATCCATTCCTCGTAGACATGGCGGCCGATGAGATAGTCCGACATCAGGCCGACCACGAAGATGACCGAGCAGGCCAGGAAATTGGGGGCCAGGCTCAGGCGGGTGGAGAGGGCGGTGGCCAGAGTGCCCATTGCCCAGACCGAATAGGTGATGAGCAGCAGGGCGGGAACCATTTCCCAGGCGTAGCCCACGAGCATGCGCTCCTCGCCCTCGCCCGCCGGGATGAAGTAGGCGATGACGAAGGCCAGCGGCAGAAAGACCAGCATCGCCAGCACCGCCGCCATGGGGAAGGAGGAACGGCTGACATAGTTGTGCAGGGCGGCGGCGAGGAAGCTCACCACGAGGGCGCCGAAGTAGAGCGCCATGACCGTGTGGTCGAAGCGGAACTGGTCCTTGGCCACGCGCACCGCAATCAGGGCGGCCAGGAAGGTCAGGAAGCAGAACACGGTCAGCGCCGCCAGAATGCCGAGGATTTTGGCCAGGATGAAGACGGGCCGCTTCACCGGCTTCGACAGCAGGAGCAGAGCGGTGCCGTTCTCGATCTCGCGGGCGATGGCGTGGCTCGAGGAAAGCACCGCCAGCAGCCAGCCGAAGACCATCATGGTCGCCATGGCGCTGTCGATCACCAGCTTGATCTGCTCGCGGAAGACGAACAGGGTCATCAGCGGGAAGGTGCCGATCAGCACCAGGGCCGCAAGCAGCACGAGCAGATAGATCGGCTCGCGCAGGGTCTCGCGGAAGGTGTTTTTCGCAATTTGGTAGAGGGAGGAGAACACCAGGGCAGCATCCGGTTTGGGGCGGTCTCGCCGACTTCGGCTAGTCGAGCATGATGGGGGCCATCATGCTGGCGGGGGGCACGGTGGCGGGAACGGCGGCGGGCGCGGCCGGGATGGCCGGGGCCCCGCTCGGGACATAGTGCCCGCCGAGCGACAGCTCGAGTTTCGTCACGTAGCCTCCGTAGATTCGGGGCAGGGCCAGATAGTTGATGAGGTTGGCCAGGGCCTCGGCGTTCTTGTTCCAGTCCTTGCTGTTGAGGACGATGGTCTGGACGCTGCTGGCGCGGAGCTGGTCGAGGTAGCGGGCGGGAACGTAGCTCTCGTCGCCCAGGACAACCACCCGTTTGGGCTTGAGGAACTCGACATAGTCGATGAATTCGCTCTCGGGCAGGATGAAGGCTTCGGGCCGGGTGGGCATGAAGTAGACGTCGTCGCGCTGGCCCGCCTCGGGGGAGATCATCAGGATCGGATGCTTGCGCTTCTCCTGGGCCAGCTCGGCGAGCAGCCGCGAACGGCCGAAATTGCCGGTGATGATCAGGGTTTCCACCCGGTCGCGTTCGCCCAGCCGACGGAAGAAGTTGAAGCGGCTCGGCTTGCTTTTCTCCTGCGCCATCATGCCACTGGCCGTGAAAACGAGCGCCAGGAACGCACCACTCAGACTGTGTCTCGTCAGCATGACTGCTGCCTCCGTGTCCGTATAGAAGGTTGCCGTCGGGTTGGGAAATCCATGAATCCCGTTGTTTGCGAACAACTTGCCGGCCCGTCGTCCGACGGGGACCGGCCCGCCCGCCGGAGATGTCTCCAGCGGACAGCAGACACCATACAACATTTTCGCCATTTCGCACGGACCGCGCCGGAAAATCTGCGTGGCCGGCGCCGGCCGGGCTAGACGTCGAAGGCGCGGGGCGGGGCGAGGACTTCGCCGAGGAGGATGGCCTGGCGGAGACTGGCCCGGCCGCGGGAGCGGAGGCGGATGGGGGCGCGGTGGTCGGTGCGCTGCAAGCGCACGGCCGGCACGGTGACGGCGGGGAAGGCGGCGGCCGCGCTCTGGCTGTAGATGTCCTGGGTCGCCTGCTCCGTGGCCGCCCGCGCCGCCTTGCCCAGTTCGGTCTCGATGGTTTCCTCGTCGAGATAGCGGCGTTCGGGGGGGGGCTGGGGAGCGGTCTTGGCGATCCGGATCGCTTTGGAGGCCGGCTGCTGGGCCTTGGCCTGCTCCTGGAGCTGGCGGAGGATGGCCTGGACATGCTGGCTGGGGGTGGGGGCCGGTTTGGCG
>LVAZ01000084.1 GCA_001603055.1 Victivallales bacterium Lenti_02 | reverse complement strand
CCGCCGTCGCCAACAGCGGCCGAAAACGCCCCATACCTTCCGTCTTGTCCCCGTTCACCTTGCTTTCATCCTGCATAGAATCGCGATGCTCCTTTGCTCGGTTTGCCTTGCGGCGTGGTCGCTATGCTACCAGCCGACGCCTATACTATCCCGGCTGTACGAGGAAAGACAAACCCCTTAGCCACGGTTTCGGCCACCAGACTGAAGTCGCATTCGGGCCAAGCGCGAGTAGATTTTCCCCTCTGCAACCCAACCAGCCTATCATTCATGCCTTCTCTCCAGCATACCACCTATGACACGATCATCGTCGGAGCCGGTCTTTCCGGACTGGCCGCCGGCATTCGCCTAGCCCATTTCGGACAGCGGGTCGTCATTCTCGAACGGCACCAGTTCCCCGGCGGGCTCAACTCCTTCTACCGCCGGAACGGGGAGTGGATCAGCGTCGGCCTGCACGCCATGACCAACTTCGCCCCCGCCAGCCAGCGCCACGCCCCCCTCAGCCGGCTGCTCCGCCAGCTCCGCCTGCGTCTGGAGGACCTCGACCTCTGCCCCCAGAGTTTTTCGGAAATCCGCACCCCGGACGCCGTGCTGCGTTTCGACAACGACTTTTCGACGCTCCAGGGGGAAATCGAACGGGTCTTCCCAAGGGAAAGCCAGGGCGTTGCCCGCCTGGTCGAACACATCCGCGCCTACAACGCCATCGACTTGACGGCCCGGCACGAGTCGGCGCGCGCGGTTCTCGCCCGTTTCATCGCATCGGCGGATTTGGTCGACGCCCTGTTCCAGCCCATCATGTACTACGGCAACGCCTGCGAGCACGACATGGACTTCGGGCAGTTCTGCATCATGTTCCAGAGCCTGTTCCTCGAAGGCTTCTCCCGCCCGCGCCGGGGCATGCGCCCGGTCATCGCCACTCTTGTCAACCGCTACCGCTCCGCCGGCGGTGAACTCCGGCTCCGTTGTGGCGTCCGCGCCCTCGACACAACCGGCGGAGAAGTGAGCGGAGTGGTTCTGGACAACGGCACCCGGCTGACCGCCCGCCGCGTGCTCTCCTGCGCGGGTTCTCTCGAAACCGCCGCCCTCTGCCGTCCGGCCCCGCCCCCCGACCGTCCGGAAGGCAAGCTGGGCTATGCCGAAACCGTGTTCTTCCTCGACTGCGAACCGTGCGAACTAGGGCACCGTTCCTGCATCGAGTTCTTCCGCGCCAGTCCGCGCTTCGCCTACCGGGTGCCAGACCAGCCCGTCGATCCCGCCAGCGGCGTGCTCTGCGCCCCCGGCAATTTCCAGACCGGTCCGGACGGCACCGAGCGCAACCAGCTCCGCGTCACCCAGCTCGCCAGCCCCGACTACTGGTTCGGGCTGGACGCAGCAACCTACGCCGCCGCCAAACGGGAGGCGATGGACCAGCAGCTCGCCTGGCTGGAGCAGCGTCTGCCCGGAGTCGCCGCCCATGTTCTGGACCGGGACATGTTCACCCCCGTCACCGTCCATCGCTTCACCGGCCACCGCAACGGCTCCATCTACGGCAGTCCCGAGAAACAGCGCGACGGCCGGACCCCCTTCCGCAACCTCTTCCTGGCCGGCACCGACCAGGGCTTCCTCGGCATTGTCGGCGCCATGCTCAGCGGCGTCTCCATCGCCAATCTCCACCTGCTCGCCGAATAGGCAGCATGTGTAGCCCGTAGGGGCGAGGCTTACCCTCGCCAACCGATTTTGGCCCTCAGCCCAAGGTATCCCTCCTCTTCACCCGTACGATTCCACCGTCCATGAGCGTCCGAGGCCAGTGGACGCAGTGGACGGGGAAAGTGGACGCAGTGGAGGGAAGCCGGGATGGATTCCTTCTCTCACAGAGCCACGGAGCCACGGAGGGGGAAGACCCCGATTCGGTTGGCTCCCTATTCCTCCGTGTCTTTGTGTCTCCGTGAGAGAACCGGATTTCCCGCATTTCTGAAAAGGTGAGCGGCAAGCCCCGGCAGATACTCGGCGACCACGGTCTCGGCGTCGCGGACCGACTCGGTCTCCTCGACCACCTTCCACCCGTCCCAGACGTAGAAGGTCGCCACGGGACTGCCCGGAGCGTCCCGCCGCGTCACCGTCTTCGCCAGCCGGCGGCCCTGGCCGTCGTAGAGAAACCCCACCTTATCGGTAGCCGTTTCAGTGTGTTGCAGGCGGCAGTCGGCGGACCAGGCGTAGACCCGCCGGCCGCCTCTTCTTCGTTCGTAGTACGGCCTTCAGGCCGCCGCCCGTTTTTTCCTCGTTCGTAGTACGGCCTTTAGGCCGCTGCGGCTTCCGAAGGTGGCCGGAGCTTCCAGCTCCGGAATTTGCATGAAGAACAGCCTACCGGAGCAGGATGCTCCGGCCACTCCCCAGCCAGGAAGAATCCGTCCGCGTCGTGCGGATGCACCTGAGCGGGAGTGCCCACCGCGTCGGCGGCGGCGCCTGGCCGGGGCCGACCGCGGCCGGCCAGCGGCCCGAATGCAGGAACCCGTCCACCCCCGGCTGATAGAACCGCACCGGCACATCCGCCGCGCCGTTCCGGCCGGCCACCAGCAAATCCTCGCCCGGATTGCGGACCAGGTCCCCGTTCCGGTCCAGATAGGACACATTGGCGGCGGTGCCGAGAGCGCCCGCGGCCACGTCGAAGAGCGCGGCCGGAGCGGCCCCCCTCGAGACCCCGTCCCGGCCGCCCGGCGTGTAGGCACCGTTGCCGTCGGCATCGTGGAAGAAGAGCCCGCGCGCGGTGCCCGGCGCCCCGGAGCGTCGGTGCCAGTGGACACAGTGGACGGGGAAAGTGGACGCAGTGGGGGGAACCGGGATGGATTCTTTCTCTCACAGAGTCACGGAGACACGGAGAGGGAAACTCCTCGGAGTTCAAAGTTCGGAGTTCGGAGTTCGGGGATTTCTCGCTGAAGGTGAGCGACAAGACCTGCGCGTCATCCGCAGTCAGGCTGAGGGGGGCATAGGTTGGAAACCAGGCCATTCTGACCGGGCTGACGCCCTTGCGGAATATGCCGCCCTCCGGGGGAGGGCTCGTTTCCATGTTCCGACTTTCCCAGGGCTTCCGCCGCTGGGCTACCATATAGCGCCCTCTGCGAGGGCTCGATTGCCAAGACGGATTTCCGCCAGACTCCAGGACTGGGGAACTCCTGCCAACGTCCGGACCGCCCTATTTCACCGGTCGAAAAAAATGCAGGATCCGGAAAACCCGGACCCTGCATGGGTGGAACGGAATCGGGGGAAACGATTTCCTTACTCGGCCTTGGGGGCCTCTTCGGCTTTGGGGGCCTCTTCGGCTTTGGGGGCCTCTTCGGCTTTGGGGGCCTCTTCGGCCTTGGCG
Source organism: Victivallales bacterium Lenti_02 (assembly GCA_001603055.1). Classification (GTDB taxonomy): domain Bacteria; phylum Verrucomicrobiota; class Lentisphaeria; order Oligosphaerales; family Lenti-02; genus Lenti-02. The sequence goes on along the minus strand of LVAZ01000084.1, from coordinate 12,048 downwards.
ATGCGGCAACAGGTGCCTTCCGCCACGGCTTTGCAGGCGGCTTTTTCCTCGGCGGTCTTGGGACAGGCGGCCTTGCAGGCGGCGCGCTCTTCGGCGGTCTTGGGACAGGCGGCCTTGCAGGCGGCGCGCTCTTCGGCAGTCTTCGTGCAGCCGGCCTTCTGCTCGGCAGCCTTGGCACAGGCTGCGGGTTTGACAGCGGCGGCGCATTTGCCGACGGCTTCAGCCGGCTTCACATCGGCCTTTTCCGCCGCCTTTTCGGCATTCTCCGCCACCGCTTCGACTTTGGCCGGGGCCGCAGCGCCGCGACAACATTGCGCGGAAACCGTCATGGCGCTCAAACCCAACGCGACGGAGAGACTCATAACGATTCGCTTGATCATCGGAAACTCCTTGCATTGCAGAACAATTTCACAGGGTAAGTCCAGCACCCGCCGGAACCATCGGATTCACTATTTCCGCTCGAATGGAACTATGGACTCCCGGGCAGGGGCTTGGTTCCCGTCCTGCCCGGTTTTTTCGACCGAAAAAAACGGAAGTCAGTCCTCGTCCATGACCAGCAGGGTGCCGAGGGTCGAGTCGGGGGCCTCGATGTGGGCGGTGACCACCTCGTCGATGTCGGCCAGTGGCACCTTGTGGGTGGTGAGCGAGTCCACATCGAGCTTGCCTTCGCTCATCAGCCGGAGGACAAACTCCATGTTGGTGCGAGTGGTCCAGCGCATGAAGACCCGGGGATAGTCGGACTCGCCGATTTCCCAGGCGTCGTCGTGGTAGCCGGGACCGGAGCGGGCGCTGCAGCGCAGATCAAGATTGCCCAGACCGGCCCCCCAGTTGCAGAGGGTCTTGAGTCCGCCGACCAGGCTGATGCGGCCCATCTGGTGGGTGTCGGGGCTCACCTTCATCACCTTTTTGACCGATTCGAGCGCTTTGGTGCCGTCGCCGCCGAAGGCCATGACAGCCCAGTCGAAGCCGTAGCCGCGGGTGAAGGCCTTGGCCTTGGCGTCCAGATCGTCCTGGCCGACCACGCTGGCGTCGTCCATGCCCCAGCCCTTGGCCACCTGGCAGCGGAAGGGCACCATGTCCCAGCCCATCACGTAGCAGCCGGCGATCTGGGCCAGCCGTCCGGCCATCTGGCCGACGAGCCCCAGGCCGACCATCAGGGCGAATTCGCCCAATTCCGGCTGCGCCCGGCGCACGGCATGCAGCGAGGTGATGGCCAGATGGGCGTAGGCACCCTGCTCGAAGGTCAGGTTGTCGGGCAGTTTGCAGCAGAGATTCTTGGGCACCACCGCATAGGTGGCATGCTGGGCAAAGCCCGCCCCCATGCAGGCCACCCGGTCGCCGGGAGCGAATTCCTCGACCCCCTCGCCCACCTCGACCACCACGCCCGCGTTCTGGTAGCCGAAGCCCTTGGGAGTGCCGATCTCCGTCACACCATTGGCCCGAGCGGTCTTGGCCCCGCTCAACTCCGTCCCGGGACTAATCAGGGATACCGCGACCTTGACCAGAACCTTGCCCTTGGTAAGCGCGGGAATATCCTGCGCGATCACGCAACCGTGTCCTGTTCCGTCCAGAGCGCCTACCAGCCGTTGCTTGGCCATGATTCGACTCCTCGATGCCAGCGGGGTGAAGTTGGGAAGGGAAAAACCATACGCGGAGATGAAATGTGGCACGCCTCGGCACGATGGCAAGTGCAAACCCACCGCCATTCCCGCCGCCACCAGTGGCGCAGCCGACAGTCCAATGCTACCTTTCTCCGGGCATGTCCATTTTCCCCCCGCCCACGAGGAGAATTCACCAACCATGTGCAGACGCCACCTTCCCGCTTTCTTCTTGCTTCTGGCAGCCTGGCAACCGTCCTGTTCCGCCGCCGACCGCCCCCTGCCGGCGCTGGCGCACACAGGTTCCCCCGCCGTGCTTCTGCTCGCCTGTCTTTCCCTGGCCTCGCTCCTCTACGCGCTGCATTTGCACCGGCGTCTGCGCCTTTCCGAAGGCAAACTGCGGGAGCTGGCCACCCACGACGAACTCACCGGCCTGCCCAACCGCATGCTCTTCGTGGAATTCGCCCGCAAGGTACTCGCCAACTCGAACCGCCACGGCTCGCTGTTCGGGCTGCTCTACATGGACCTCGACGGTTTCAAGAACGTGAACGACAAGCACGGCCACAACGTGGGCGACCAAGTGCTTCAGGCGGTGGCGCTGCGGATCGACGAGACCATCCGCCAGGGCGACATGGTGGCCCGGGGGGGCGGGGACGAGTTCATCATTCTGCTGGACAGCATCCGCGGACGGGCGAGCGTCGAGCGGGCCACCGACCGGCTTCTCGCCGCTCTCGGCGCCCCCCTGGAGATCGGCGGTGTCTCTTTCGCCCTCCGGTTCAGTATCGGCGCCGCCATTTTCCCCTATGACGGGGAAAGCCTGGACGAGCTGATCCAGAAGGCGAACCAAGCCCTGCTCGCCGTCAAGAAGACGGGCAAGGGACGCTGCGCATTCTTCGACGAACTGTCCAAGGAAACGGTGGAGAGCTAGCCCCGCCTACGGCGTCCGCGCGGCGTCAGCACACGGCCACCGAGGAACTGGACTTCTCGGCGGGCCCTACCCCCGGCTACCGAATTTGTCCCGCTCTTGGCGGTTGGCCCCCGCGCCTCTGGGCGGTACGGTACGCGGCATCCCACTCCCCAGCATGAAGGACCATTCGCCATGAGCCAGGATATCCCCGTCCCCGCCCCCCGCATCGAGCGTTTCGAGCGCCTTGCCTACGGCATGTTCATCCACTGGGGGGTCTACTCCCAGTTGGGCAGGGGCGAATGGGTGATGAACCGCGAGCAGATTCCGGTCGCCGAGTACACCAAGCTCAAGGACACCTTCACGGCGGCGGATTTCGACGGCCGCGCCCTCGCCCGCATCGCCAAAAACGCCGGCATGACCTACATCACCCTCACCACCCGCCACCACGACGGCTTCAGCCTCTACGACACGCGCGGGCTGAGCGATTTCGACGCCCCCCACTCCGCCGCCGGGCGCGACCTGATCGCCGATTTCGCCGAGGGTTGCCGGGCCGAGGGCATCGTCCCCTTCTTCTACCACACCACTCTCGACTGGCGCTGGCAGTCCCACTCCTGCGACGAGGCCAGATTCAACGAATACCTCGATTTTCTGCACCAGTCCGTCGAGGTGCTCTGCACCCACTACGGCCCCATCGGCGGCCTGTGGTTCGACGGCGACTGGTCCCGGCGCACGGCGGACTGGAAGCACGACCGGCTCTACCGCACCATCCGCCGCCTCCAGCCCGAGGCCATGATTATCAACAACACCGGCATCGGCAACGAGGGCAAGGTGAGCCACCCCGACGTGGACAGCGTCACCTTCGAGCAGTCCATGCCCAAGGCTCTCGACCGGCGCGGCCACGCCAAATACATCGCCGGCGAAATGTGCCAGACCATGAACTCCCACTGGGGCATCGGTGCCAGCGACTACTCCTTCAAATCGCCCGCCAACATCATCGAGAATCTGGCCGGTTGCCGCAAGGTGGGCGCGAACTACCTGCTGAACGTGGGGCCCACCGCCACCGGCGCGATTCCCGAGTACGAGGCCGCCGCCCTCGCCGTGGCCGGACGCTGGGCCGCGCGGAACGCCGTCCCCGTCTACGCGGGCAAACCCACCGGTATCGCCTGCCAGGGCCGGGACTTCGTCCTCGCCGCCGACGGCAAGCTCTACTGGTTCGTCCACGACCTCCGCATCGCCGGGCATGGCCAGGTCACCGTCAGCGTCGGCGGGGCCGGGCCCCGCGCCGCCCAGGGCTTCCAGCAGCCCATCCGCCAGGTCCGCTGGCTGGACAACGGCGAGAGTCTCGCCTTCGCCCAGAATCCCGCGGCCGGCGTCGCCACCGTGAATTTCACCGGCTACCCCTACGGCACCAACCTTGTGGTCCGGGTCGCCGAAATCGAACTGGCCTAGAAAACGAAAACGCCCGGGGAACGGACCCCGCTCCCCGGGCGGACGCCGTGCGGAATCTACCAGGCGTCGCGGTTCGTGCGCCGGGCGGTGGCGCTGCGCCGACGCAGGCTGTAGCTCTCGAATTCCTCTTCCTCCTCCTCGTCCTCGTCCTCCTCGATTTCCTCGAGTTCGTCCAGTTCTTCCTCCTCATCCTCCTCGGGATTGAAATCCTCTTCCTCCTCGGCGCCGCAGACCGTGAAGTCACCGACCACGAGAACCGGCTCGCCGTACTCGTCCTCGCCGAGCATGCCGTCCACCTCGACCACCTCGTCCATGTGCTTGATCAGCCGGCGGACCATGCGCGCCTCGCTGACCATGTACTCGTCCCCGTCCTCGGTGACGATCGAGACAACGGTCACTTCGTCGTCGACCCCCCATTCGCTGGGAACCACCGTACCGCGCAGGTGCTCGACTTTCTTCTCGTCCGGTTTCCAGTCCATGACTCTTTGTGCGTGGCCTCTCGACAGGCCAACATCCCTATGTTGGGTGCGCTCATGCCTGGTCCCAACCGGCGCCCCTGCGCCCGTTCGCCCAGGTTTCACTGTTTCCACAGCAACAACCATGCCATGTGCGGCCAGCCGGCCTCGCCGCCCGCAACCGTGCGAATTCCGGGCAGATAATCCGCCTGCAATCGGAACTTGAACTTCGCGCAAGCCGCAATATCCTTCCTGGATTCATGAATTTCGGAAACGGAGTTTCCTTTCCATGCTGCATCGTGTGGCCTCAGTCCTGCCTGCCGGTCCCCTGTCCCGCGCTCTGCGCCGGGAACTGACCGAACGGGGAAGCCTGGTCAGCCAACTCGCTCCCGGGCATGATATCGGGCGTCTGAGCCAGGGACAGTTCGACATGGTCCTGCTGGCTGCCAGCATGGTGCCCCAGCCCTTGTCCCGCACAGTCCGTATGCTCCGCAGCCTGGCCGAGCAGCCGGAAGTGATCCTGCTCGACAAGGCGCCCGACAACCACCTGCACGCCGAGCTGCTCCATCTGGGGTGTTCGGCGGTGCTCGATCTCGATCTGCCGCCCGCCCTGCTCGCCGAGGCCATCCAGGGCGTGCTGGATCGCCGCGAGGAAGAGCGCCGGTTCGTGACAGCCTCCGAAAGCAGCATCGCCGAACCCCGGCTGGACGACTTCGTGTCCACCAGCCAGGTCATGCAGGCCATGCTGCGGACCGCCTACCGGGTCGCCTCGGCGGATTCCTCGCTGATCATTCTGGGCGAAACCGGGGTCGGCAAGGAACGCCTGGCCCGGGCCATCCACGCCGAAAGCACCCGCCGGTTCCACCCCTTCGTCGCGGTCAACTGCGCGGCCATCCCGGAGAACTTGCTGGAAAGCGAGCTGTTCGGGCATACGCGCGGGGCCTTCACCGGTGCCGCCCAGGCCCGGCGCGGCGCCTTCGAGCAGGCCCACCTCGGCACGCTCTTCCTCGACGAGATCGGCGAGCTTCCCACCAACCTGCAAGGCAAACTGCTCCGCGCCATCCAGGAGAAGGAATTCCTCAAACTGGGCGGCGAACGGCCGATCCGGGTGGATGTGCGCATCGTCGCGGCCACCAACCGGGACTTGCAGGAGGAAATGGTCCAGGGCACGTTCCGGCGCGACCTCTTCTACCGGCTCGGGGTGGTGGTGCTGGAACTGCCGCCGCTGCGCCAGCGGCGCGACGACATCTCCGTCCTGGTCGAGAACTACGCGGCCTATCTCGCCCCCCGCATCGGCGTCGAGCCCCGCCGCGTCTCCCCCGCCGCCATGGAGGCCTGCCGCAACTACGCCTGGCCCGGCAACGTCCGCGAGCTGGCCAACGTCATCGAGCGCGCCCTCATACTCGGCGACGACGAGTGGATCGACCTCGACCAACTCCCCGAGGAAATCGCCCACTCGGCAAGCGGCAAGTTCGGACATGGCAACGCCGCCCCGGACTCCCAGCGGAACGAGCCTTTTCCCAACTGGGAAGGGCAAACCTGGGTCCAGGCCCGCTGCAAGCTCCTGGAGCACTACGAGGCGCTGTACCTGCAGCAGGTTCTCGCCCACGCCCACGGCCGGATCAAAGACGCCGCCACCCTGGCCGGACTGACCCCGCGCGCCCTCCACTACAAGATGAAGCACCACGGCATCCGCAAGGAGCAGTTCCGCCTCGCCCCGTCCCTCCCTCCCGAGGGCGCGAAGGAGAATCAGGCGGTACAGTGAACGCATGAACCCGCTCCTCCTCAACATCGGCAACACCAACTGCCAGATCGCCCGGCTGGACGCGAACGGCGAACTGGGGCCAATCCGGACGGTTCCGACCAGCTCCCTGCCGGACACCCCCCTGCTGGACGAATTGGCCACCGTGCCCGGTCTGGCCGCCTGCGTGGTGCCGAAGGTGCGCGCGGCCCTGCTCGGACGTTTCCCGAAACTCCACTTCCTGACTTTGGCCGATGTGCCGTTTGTGGACTTCTCCCTGGTCGATCCCAGCACCCTCGGGGCCGACCGGCTGGCCAACCTCGCCGCCGCCGCCGAACTCGGCGGCCCGCGCATCATCCTGGACTGCGGCACCGCCATCACCACCGAGGTGCTCGATGAAAAGGGCCGGTTCCGGGGCGGTGCCATCCTGCCGGGGCGACGTCTGCTCCGCCAGGCCCTGCACGACCATACCGCCCAGTTGCCGCTGGTCCCCCTCGGCGACACGGCACCGTCGGCCCTCGGTGCCAACACCGCCGCCGCCATTCTGGCCGGCACCGACGCCGCCGTCATCGGTGCCGTCGCCCATCTTATCGAGGCCAGCCGTCGGGAAATGGGATGCGACGAGTGCCCCGTGCTGACCGTGGGCGGCGACGCCGCCTACTTCGCCCGCCACCTTCCCGACGTCGCGCCCGGTCCCGCCGACTTCACCCTCCGCGGGCTCCGCGCCGTCATCCGGCAACGAGCCTAGCAGCATTCGGAACAGGCGCGGGCATAGAATCAGCGTCATCGCCTGCCCGGCGAGGCATGCAACATGTCCCGGCGTGGTACCCAAAAACGGGGCCATGGCGGGCGATGGTGAAAAAACCGCGAATAATCCAAGCCCAGGCATGACATCCAGCAGGTAGCGGCAACAGTGCCTGTGGAGACAATTGTTCCATTCGACGAAGAGATCTGGTCCGCCTGACGACCACCATACATCCGCAGCCCTGTCGAGAACATCCAAACGAGGAAGAGCCCATGAACCTGCTTCGCCTCCGCACGCGCCTGTTCGCCCCCCTCGTCACCGTCGCCTGGCTCTCCGGCCAAGCCCTGCCCGCCGAGGAACAAGCCGATCCCCGGGAGCAGATTCGCCAACTTCAGGAACTGGTGCGCCGGCAGGGCGAACGCATGGCCGCCCTGGAGGCTGCCCTGGCCACACAGCAAGAGATGATTGCCCAGCTTCTCCAGCAACAGGCCCCCGCAGCCGCCGCTCAATCCCAGCCCGAAGCGAAGGGGCTTCTCCCGACCATCGTCCTGGGCAAAGGCACCGACCAGCTCCGGCTCACCGGCGACTTCCGCCTCCGCTACGAGGCCCAGAGCCGCGAAGTGAAAGGTGCGGAAAACACCCGCGACCGTTTCCTGCCCCGTCTGCGCGTCGGTCTGGTGTGGACTTCGAGCGACTGGGAAGTGGGCGCGGGCGTCGCCACCGGCGGCATCGGCGGCACCAGCACCAACGACACCTGGGGCGAGGACGGTCCCTTCCAGACGGACGACCTCCGCCTCGACTACGCCTACGCGCGCCGGAAGTGGGGCAACTTCGGGCTGACCATCGGCCAGCAGAGGAATCCGTTCCTTGGCACCTGGGCCATCTGGGACGGCGATATCCGCCCCACCGGCGTCACCGGCCAGTATCAGCACGGCCCCTGGTTCGTCACCGCCGGCGCCTACAATGTGCGCCACTACGGCTGGGACAAGGACAACGCCAACCTCGGGGCCGTCCAGACCGGGCTCCAGGGAACCCGCGGCAACCTGAGCGGCAAGGTCGCCTTCGCCTGGTACCAGTTCGACCATGCCACCATCGATTCGATCGCGACCGCCGACTACGACGACTACGCGCTCTCCATCGGCTCCGTCTACGCCGAGACCAGCTACCGGGGCAAGGGCTGGAAGGGCACCCTGTTCGGCGAATACACCCGCAACTTCGCCGCCGGCGGCACGACCGGCCAGGTCGCGGGCTGCGTTCCCGAGAACAACGACACCGCCTGGGCGGTCGGCGCCCTGCTGACCATCCGCAAGTTCGGCTTCGACTACACCTATGTCCACATCGAGGCGGACAGCGTGTACGCCCAGATCAACGACGCGACCTTCGGCGGACCGCTGGGCACCACGGATGTCGAAGGCCATGTGTTCGGCATCAGCTACGCCCTCACCGAACGGCTGAAACTGACGGCCCAAGCCTACCTGGTGGACCCCATCGAGCGCACGGACCGCAAGGACGGCCGAGTCTTCCTCGCCGACGCCACCTGGAGATTCTAGACACGCCCCCGCCACTGGCAAACTCTCCGGAAACGGCTACCGTTTTGTCGCGGTAGCCGTTTCCCTTTCACGTTCCGGAGAATCGCCATGCGCCGATTGCTTCCCCTTCTTCTCGGCAGTGCCTGCCTTATCGCCGCCCCTCTTCCCGAGGACTCGGACGACTGGTTCCGCGACCCGCTGCAATGGCGGCGGAGCGACGGGGGGTGGCGGGCCACCGGCAACGCCAGCTCGCTCAACGTCTGCGAGGGACTGCCCCTGGTCCAGCGCGCCGAACTCGCCGCCACGGTGCGCGCCGGGAACGCCAATCCAGCCAGTTGGTCCGTGGCGGCGGTGGCCCTGGTGCATAATGCGGAGAATTTCTGGCATTTGGCTCTGGTGCAGGCCCCGGAAGCCAGCGGCGGGCGGCGCTACTTCGAGCTGTGCGAGATGCTCGACGGCCAGTGGCTGGCCCAGAACCGCCTCACCATCGAGTTCAGCGAAGAGCCCGGAACCTGGGAGCCGGAACAGGACATCCGCCTCACGCTCACCCTGGACCCCGAAGGCATCGAGGGGACGGCGGCCGCGCCGGACGGCACCCTGCTCTTCCGGCGGCGCTTCGCCTTCTCCGACCACGCCGTCACCTGCGGCCGGCCCGCTCTCCGCGCCGCCGGCTTCGAGGCCGAATTCCGCAATCTCGACTACGAAGGCAGCGAGGAACTGGCCGAGCGGCGCCCCCCGCCGACCTTCCCCGCCTACACGTCCACCAGCTTCGTGCCGGGGCTCGGAGGCGACGCCACCGGCTTCTTCCGGGTCGAGCCGCGCGACGGCAAATGGTGGGCCTTCGACCCGCTCGGACGGGGCTTCATCCCCCTCGGCATCGACCACGTCCGCTACTCCGGCTCCTGGTGCGAGGCCCTCGGCTACGCCCCCCACGGGCGCAAGAACGACGCGAAATTCGCCAACCGCGAGGAATGGGAACAGCAGACTCTCGACCGGCTCACGTCCTGGGGCTTCAACCTGCTCGCCGCCAGCTTCGACACCCCCCTCCGCCACCGGGGACTGGCCCATACCGCCGGGCTCAACGTGGGCTCCCACATGGCCAGTCTCGGCGACGAGTTCGACATCACCCCCAACGAGCGCCGTCCCTGCTCCGCCTTCCCCAATGTCTTCCATCCCGACTTCGAAGCGTTCTGCCGTTTCCGGGCGCGCACCATCTGCGCCCCCCAGGCCGGCAACCCCTGGCTCTTCGGCTATTTCCTCGACAACGAACTGGCCTGGTGGGGACGGGGCGCCACCGACACCGGTCTGTTCGACGCGACCATGGGGAAAGTCGCCGCTCACACCGCCAAGCTGGGCCTCGTCGACGTGCTGAAACGCCATTTCGGCAACGATCTCGCCGCCTTGAACCGGGCCTTCGCCATCGACCTGGCCTCCTTCGACGCGGTCCTCGAACTCGAAGCCCTGTCCACCGCCACGGACGCGGCCCGCGCCGCCAAGCACGCCTTTCTCACCGAATGCGCCGAACGCTATTTCGGCATCCTCACCCGCGCCATCCGCGAGGCGGACCCCAACCATATGATCCTCGGCGCCCGCTTCGCCGGCGGGCATCTCGACCCCATTGTCTGGGAGACCGCAGGCAAGTACAGCGACATTCTCAGCTTCAATTTCTACGGTTCGGTGGACCTCGATCGCCGGGTCGCCCTGGCCGAGGGCCGGATCGAGACCGCCCCGCCCCTCGGCGAGCGCTTCGCCGAATTCCACGCAATGGGTGGCGGTCGGCCCATGATGGTCACCGAATGGTCCTTCCCCGCCCTCGATTCCGGCCTGCCCTGCACCAAGGGCGCGGGCCAGCGCTTCCGCACCCAGGCCGAGCGCTCCGAGGCCTCCGACATCTATGCCCGCACCATGCTCGCCCTCCCCTTCCTGATCGGCTACAACTACTTCATGTGGGTGGACCAGCCCGCCCTGGGCATCTCCACCCCCTTCCCCGAAAACTCGAACTACGGCATCACCAACGAGGACGGAGTCCCCTACCCCGGTCTCGTCCGCGTGCTCTCCGCCATCAACCTCGGCGACGCCGTGGCCATCCGCCGCACCGGCGAAACCGGCATCGCCCCCGCCGTCGCTGCCGAAGCGCCCGGCCCGCCCGCCGGCCCGGAAGGAACCGAATGGGTGCTCTGGAACCAGACCGGCGAGAACTTGCCCCTCGCCATCGCCGCCATGCCCAAACTGGGGGAAACGTCCGGCTGGTCCGTCTTCCGGAACGACCGGTGGCTGCCCGCGCCGAGCCAGGCGGCGGGAGCCCTGGCGGCTCTCCCTTCCGTCCCCGCCCGATCCCCCCTCTTTCTCAAGCGGTCGCCCCACGCCGAAATGGACTCGCGGGTGGTCGTCGGTCACTTCGCCCAGAGTGGCCAGACATGGACGGCCCGCCGGGACAAATGGGAACTGGCCGGAACCATCGGCGAGGGGCCGCTCGTGCCGACCATCGTCTACGACGGCGTTCCGCTGGGCCGCTACAATGGCATGATCCAGCAGTTTCCCGGGGCCAACCGCTGGAACGAAACGACCCATGTCACCGAGGTGCGGACGGAAGAGCACGCCCTTGGCCTGGTGCTCGTCCTCGTCGGCGAATTCCGGCCCGCCGAAGGCGACAGGGCACAGGGATTCCGGCTGGTCCATCGGCTGACGTTCCCCGGCGGGGCGGACTATTTCGCCGCCCAGTGCCTGGAAGTCGCGAATCTGGGCGATGAGCCGCTCAACCTCCGCGCCCTCTTCTTCCGCTTTCACGGGGCCATCGGCGGCAGCGCCGAGGGCGACGTTCCCGCCGACGATGTGCCCCGGCTCTGGAAAGCCGATCCCCGCAACGCCTGGTACGACCCGGAAGCCGATGCCTTCTTCGGTGCCACCGCCACCCGAAGCAGCACCGCCACCATTCGCTTCTGGCTGAACCAGCAGGGCGGCCAGCATCCCGACGCGAGGATCGAGTACGAACAGGAGATCGCCCCCGGCGCCACCTTCGTTCCCCCGGAACCCGCCGTGGTCTACGGCTTTGCCGGCAAAGGAAGGGACTGGCAGAGCGTCGCCGCCCGCGTCGCGGCCCGTCAAGCACTCTATCGTCCGGTAGCGTTCCAGCCATGATCACCCGCCGCCAATTTCTCGCCGGACTCGGGGCCGGGCTCGCCGCCCTCGCCATGCCCCGGCTCGCCGCCCAGACCCGGCCCCGCCCGAATCTGATCTTCATCCTGGCCGACGACCTCGGCTGGATGGATACCAACGCCTACGGCAGCACCTTCTACGAAACCCCGAACCTCGACGCCCTGATGGCGCGGGGCCTGCGGTTCACCCAGGCCTATGCCGCAAACCCGCTTTGCTCGCCCACCCGCGCCAGCATCCTCACCGGCCAGTATCCCTGCCGCGTCCGCATCACCACCCCCGCCGGACACCTCAAGGAGGAAGTGCTCGACCCCATCGTGCCCGAACGGTCCGCGCCGAACCAGCGGCTGGTCCAGCCCCAGACTCGCACCCGCCTGCCCAACGAGTACCTCACCTACGCCGAACTCGCCCAGGCGGCGGGCTACCGCACCGCCTTCATGGGCAAATGGCATCTCGGCCGCGACCCCTACC
>LVAZ01000565.1 GCA_001603055.1 Victivallales bacterium Lenti_02 | reverse complement strand
CTCTACTACAACGCCCAGCCCATGACCCTGGCCCGTTGGCCGAACAAGGGATTCGTCGGCATCCGCGAACTCATCCAGTCCGGCTCCCGGGCCGAGAAGACCCCCTCGATCTTCGGCTATCTCGACGAACGCCACGCCCGCTGGACCCAGGCCGAGGACGCCTGGCTCCGCGGCTACTGGCTCTTCCTCTGGGCCGACGCCACCATCAAGATCGGCACCATCGACACCGAGGCCAAGACCGTCACCACCGCCGAACCCTACCACTACGGCGGGCGCGGCATGAGCAACCAGCAGGGCATCATCTACTACGCCTTCAACCTCCTCGAAGAGATCGACCAGCCCGGCGAATGGTATCTGAACCGCGATTCCGGCATTCTCTACTTCTACCCCCCCGGCAATCCCGCCGAGGCCACCATCGAGATCGGCCTCCTCGCCGAAACCATGCTGGTCATGGAAGACGTCGCCCAGGTGCGCTTCGAGGGGCTGACCTTCGACCTCGGCCGCTACGACGGACTCCGGCTCACCAACTGCACCGACAGCCTGATCGCGGGCTGCACGGTCAGCCGCATGGCCGGCGAGGGCGTCTCCATCAACGGCGGCAGGAACAACGGTCTTTTCGGCTGCGACCTGCACACCCTCGGGCGGCGCGGCTCCAACCTCTCCGGCGGCAACCGCGAAACCCTCGAACCCGCCAACCATTTCGTCGAGAACTGCCGCATCCACTACTTCGGGCGCATCGACAGCACCTACACCCAGGCCATCACCCTCGGCGGCGTCGGCCTCCGAGCCGCCTACAACCTCCTCTACAACTGCCCCACCAGCGTCTTCAGCATCGGCGGCAACGACCATCTCATCCAGTTCAACGACGTCCACAGCGCCGTCCAGGAATCCGACGACCAAGGCGGCGTGGACATGTGGGGCAATCCGACCTTCCGGGGGAACGTTTTCCGCTACAACATGTTCCGCCACGTCGGCAAAACCGGCGACGAACCCGCTGTCCACGGCCAGGCCTCGATCCGCTTCGACGACGCCATCAGCGGCCAGCTCGTCTACGGCAACATCTTCTACCGCGGCTCCAACGCCAATTTCGGCGCGGTCCAGATGAACAGCGGCCGCGACAACATCATGGACAACAATCTCTTCGTGGACAACCGCCACGGCATCAGCGGCGGCTGGTATCCCGGCAACCAGCACTGGAAGGAAACCCAGGAGGGCAAGAAAGCGGGCGCCTACACCAACGCACTCTATCTCGAACGCTATCCCGAAATCGCCCACATGTTCGACGACAACGGGGTCAACCACGCCTGGCGCAACGTCTTCTACCGCTGCGGCCAGATTGTCCGCCGCCCCCGTAACATGGAGCTGCTCGAAAACGCCGTCTTCGCGGACGACGAGGACCCCGGCTTCGTCGATCTGGCCAGCCTCGATTTCCGGCTGCGCCAGGACGCGCCCGTGTTCGAGAAGATCGCCTTCCGTCCCATCCCGGTGGCCGAGATCGGCCTGTACGCGCATCCCCTGCGGGCAAGCTGGCCGGTACAGACCACTCTCGCGGTTCTGCCCGAGTGGCGGGCCGCCGCCGAGAAGGTCGAGGAAGCCAAGGTGCGGCCCCATCCCATGGCCCCGGTCCCCGTCAAACGGGTCCCGGCCGTTCCCCAGCTCGATGGCACCCTGGCCCCCGGCGAATGGGGTGTCGCCCCGGTCCAACTGCGGGAAAACCCCTCGCGCGAGGCCCTCGCCGGCCCCCCCGCCGAAGCCTGGCTGATGCACAACGGCGAAACCCTCCATATCGCCCTCCGCATTCCCGTCGCCAACGCCGCGACCATGCCCCGCGACGGGGTCTGGGGCGGGGTGGACGGCCTGGAAATCTGCCTGCGCGAAACCACCGACACCGCCGCCGGCAAGCGGCCCCCCGTCCTCATTCTCCAGGGCTTCCCGAGCGGAAGGCACCAGGGTGCCGCCACCTCCGAGGAACTCTCCACCCGCGAAGCCGCCGCCCTCGCCACCGTCTCCCGCTTCGCCGCCGCGATCCAGGACGACGCCTGGACCGCCGAATGGGCCATTCCCATCCCCGCCATCGGCTTCGCCTACTCCCCCGGTGCCCGCCTGCAATTCAACATCGGCGTCCGCCGCAGCGAACCCAGCGACTGGATCGCCCTCGCCGGCGCCCTCGGTCCCAACCACGGCCTCGACAACGCCACGTTCCTCATCCTCGAATAGGTTCCCCCGGAAACCACCCTCGCCGTTGGCACCCGACGGTCAGCGGCGGGGCGGTTCCACGGGGAGCCCGTAATTGGCGTCTTCGCCCATCTTCTGCCGCCAGGCCTCATGGGCCTTGGCGTCCTCCTCGGTCACCTTGCGGAAGGTGACGTTGTCGAAGAAGAAATCCCCCGGCGGCCAGAAGGCGTAGAGTTCGAGCAGCACCACCTCGATCCGCCGGTCGGCCTCGAGTTTCATCACCGTCTTGAACCGCCGCCACTCGCCGGGCTTGTCCACCCGCGCCACCACCCGGCGGCGGAAACACTGGATGAAGTCGCCCGGATGGGCGTCCCGCTTCTCCTCGCCGCTCGTCCCCATGGCCACCAGCGAGAAGGACGGGCCGGGCTTGAAGGGCTTGAAGAACATCTTCTTGCCCATCGCGTGCAGGTCCTGCGGGCCGCATTTCCAGTAGCCCTTCACGTAGAGGAACGGCTCGCCCTTGCCGCGCACGTCGTAGGCCACCTCGTAGTAGGCGTCGGGCTCGACCGGGATCGGGCGGCTGTAGACGGCCACGCCGGTGGTGCCGCCAACGGTATTGTATTTGGTGCCGCTGGTCGGGGTCTTGGTAATTGGCTGCTCGGGATTCTTGCGGTGCTCTTCCCACTCATCGCGGTAGACATCGGTATCCATGCGGATGCACTTGCCCGCCACCCCGCGCGAATCCCAGAACACGGTCAGATTGTCCGGTGCGGTCCAGCCGTCGGGACCGCGTCCTTTACCGGCCTCGAAATCCCCGTTGAAGGCCAGATTCCCGTCCTCCCCGCGCCAGGCCTGGTTCGAGGCCAGGGCGACGCGGGTCAGCCGGGCCTGTTCGTGAAGCCGAAGCGCCAGGGGATCGGCCCCGAAACCGGGCTGGGCCAGCGCCCGGGCGAAGGCCAGTTCCGCGCCCGCGTAGTCCTTCGCCGCCAGCAGATCCTGCCCGGCGGCGAGGGCTTCCTGATAGGACTGCCGCCGCTGCCCCTCGGTGGCCTTCACATAGGCGGTCGCCAGCAAGTTGGTGCCTTCCTGCCAATGCTTCGCGGCCTCCGGCCAGCGGTTCCCGGCCAGAGCGGCCTGGGCCTGACGGTCCTGTTCGCCGGCCTGGGCGAAGACCTCGGCGGCCAAGGGCACGGGGGATTCCCGCGCATCCTGCATCTGCCGTGCGAAGAGGTCCTTGGCCCGGTTGACCTCCCGCCGCCCCGTCGCCTCCGTCTCCGCCTCGGCGTAGCGGCGTTCGGCCTCCTGCCAAAGCTCCCCGGCCTGGACAAACTCCCCCTTCTCGAAGGCGGCCACCGCCCCGTTGTCGGCCTCGACAGCGCGCTGCCAAGTCTCGCTGGCGAAGGCGGCGGCCTGGTTCCCCGAGGCCGCTTCCCGCGCGTCGCCGACCAGGGTCCGGGCGCGGACCGCCTCGTCGCGGGCCGCATCGGCCTGCCGCACCTCGTTCGCCAGGGCAACGACCTTGGCGAAATGGGCTTCGGCCACCTCGAAGCGATTGTTCGCCAACGCAAGCCGTGCCTGGTCCAGCGCCAGCTTGATTTCGCCCAGGCGGTCGCCGACCCCCTGGTCCGTCGGCAGATCGCGGACCTGCGCCCAGGCTTCCTCGGCGGCGTTCTTGGTCGTGCCGATCTTGGCCAGGCCCTCCGCCGCCGTGATGTCGGCCAGCAGGGTTTCCGCCTTGGCATGCCCCGGAGTTTCCTTGAGCACCTGCTCGACCACCCGGCGGGCGGCGGCGAATTCCATCCGGGCCAGGGCGCCCTCGGCGGCCTTCAGATATTTGTCCACCTGCTGGTCGAGACGGGCCTGCTCTTCGAGCGCCCGGTTGCGGGCCAGCTCCTCCCGGCTGGGACGGTTCGCCCCGCGCAAAATCAAAACGGCGGGAATCCCCCCGGCCAGCAGAACCAAGGCGGCGATGCCCGCCAGTATCCAACCCCGCCGGGACGGTTTCCCCGCCGTCAGCAACCCATCGTAGACGATGCGGTCCGCCGGCAGGGTTTCGGCACCCGCCGTCCGGCAGGCTTCCACCACCCGGTCCCAGGAACGGGGAACCCCCAGGGTCGAGGGCGCCTGCGGTCCCAGCGGGCAGCCGGTCAGACCGAGAAACAGATACTCGCCGAAGCCGCGGACATCGGCGGCGGCTCCCGCCGGGCCGGG
>LVAZ01000564.1 GCA_001603055.1 Victivallales bacterium Lenti_02 | reverse complement strand
TGCCGACTCCGCTTGCTTGACAGGGAAACGCTACAACCTGGCCGGTTATTGACAGGAACGCGGGAGGGTGGTGGTTGATTTGTGAATTATTCCTTGACCGCGCCCGCCGTGAGGCCCCGGATGATGTGTTTCTGGGCGGCGAGGTAGACGGCGAGGAGGGGGAGGACGCTGACGGCGAGGGCGGCGCAGGAGAGGGCGAGTTCGCTGGCGTTCTCGCCCCGGGCCTGGAATTCGGCGATGGCCAGGGGCAGGGTGGGGTGGCGGGGGTTGAGGAGGGTCAGGGCGAAAGCGAACTCGTTCCACATGGTGAGCAGGTTGAAGATGACGACGGTGGCGAGGGCGGGGCGGACCAGCGGCAGGCCCACGTGGCGGAAGACCCCCCAGGCGCCGCACCCGTCCATGCGCGCGGCTTCGAGCAGTTCCCTGGGCACGCCCTCGAAGGCTCCCCGGAGAATGAGGATGCTGACCGGGAGGGCGAATCCCACATAGGGACCGACGAGCGCCCAGAGGGTTCCCTTGAGGCCGAGGGCGCCGGGGCCGAGCAGGAGGTTCAGGGGGACCAGGGTGACGTGGATCGGGATCATCATGCCGACTAGGAAGACCAGGAAGAGGGGTTGCTTGCCCCGGAACTGGCAATGGGCGAAGGCGAAGGCGGCGAGGGCGGCGAAGACCACGGCGAGGACCACGCCGCCGCCGGCGACGAGGGCGCTGTTCAGATAGGCCCGCCCGAAGAGATTCGAGGCGAATACCTCGCGGAAGTTGGCGAAGGTGGGCGTGAAGACCACGGCGAAGGGGTGGCGCCGGGCGTCCTGCTCGGTGCGGCAGGCGGTGAGGATCATCCAGAAGAGCGGGTAGGCGGCCACCAGAAAGGCGGCCAGCAGGACGAGGCGGCGGGCGAGCCAGGGCAGGAGGCGGAGGGGGGAGCGGGTCATGGCGCGCCCTCCTGCCGGGCCCGCCGCCATTGCAGGGGCAGGATGACCGCCAGGGCCACCACCAGCAGCGAGACGGCCACCGACGAGCTGTAGCCGTAGCGGCCGCTGAAACCGGAGAAGGCGAGGCGGTAGACATAGGTGGCAAGCAGCTCGCGGTGTTCCTCGGGCACCCCCCGGTCGAGCATCAGATAGACCAGATCGAAGTATTTGAGGGAGCCGATGACCGAGAGGGTGGCGGCGACGGTGGCGACGGGTTTGAGCAGGGGCAGGGTGATGTGGCGGGCCTGCGCCCATTCCCCGGCCCCGTCGATGCGCGCGGCCTCGTACAAATCCTCCGGGATGGCGGCCACGCCGGCCAGGAACAGGACGAGGTGGAAGCCGGTATGGCGCCAGCAGATGGTGAGGAACACCCAGAACAGGGCGTGGGTGGGAACCGCCAGCCAGCCGTAGTCGAAGTCGGGGCGGAACAGGCGGATCAGTTGGGTGAGGAGACCGTCGCCGGGCTGGTAGAGGAAGAGCCAGAGGGCGGCGATGGCGGCGGTGGGCATAATCATCGGCGCGAACAGGGCGGTGCGCAGCAGGCCGCGCCCCCGGATGGGTTGCTGGAGCAGCAGGGCCAGGCCGCAGGCCACGGGCAGTTGCACGGCCAGGGAGAGGACCACCAGCAGGGCGTTGTGCCAGAGCGCCCGCCAGAAAACGGGGTCGCGGAGCAGGTCCGCGAAGTTGGCGAGCCCGTGGAATTTCGGCTCCGCCAGGGGCGAGGACCAGTGATAGAGACTGAGACGGAGGGATTCGCCGATGGGCAGCAGCACGAAGACGGCGTAGACCGCGCAGGCGGGAAAGAGAAAGAGAAGGGGGGTGAACCGCCGGTGGGTCATCATGCCGCCGCCTCCGGGCCGGGCACCAGCTCGAGCACGGCCAGTTCGGGAGGGCAGAGGAAGCGGACCGGGAGGATGGACCAGCCGATGCCCCGGCAGATGAAGACCGGCTCCCCCCGGGGCGAGGTCTTGAGGCCGGAACTGTAGGTTTTGTTGCGCACCGGCAGGATCGGCGCGCCGAGGAAAGGCAGGCGGACCTGCCCGCCGTGGGTGTGCCCGGCCACGAACAGGTCCACGCGCCCGCTGCGCCGGCTGTCCGCCGTGTCGGGGTTGTGGGCCAGCACCACCCGGCAGTCGTCCGGGGGAATCTGTTCGAGCAGAGGATCGAGGGGGAGATGGTCGCGGCGGAAATCCCCGGCCCCGGCCAGCCACAGGGTATGGCCGTTGCGGCGGATGGGCTGGACTCTGCCGTGCAGGCTCCAGCCGGAGGCGGCGAGCCGCTCGCGGG
>LVAZ01000083.1 GCA_001603055.1 Victivallales bacterium Lenti_02 | reverse complement strand
GGTGAGCGAGGCGAAGGCGAACATCGCCACCAGCGCCGTGCCGAACACCCACACGGTGTGGGCCGCCGAATCCACCCCGATCAGCAGCAGCTCGCGGTTGAAGAAGAACATGAACGGCAGAATCGCGGTGCGCATGTCGTAGGCGAAGCCCTGCACACCGGTGCGGATCGGGTCGGATTTGGCGATGGCGCTGGCCGCGTAGGCCGCCAGCCCCACCGGCGGCGTGTCATCCGCCAGAATGCCGAAAAAGAAGCAGAACAGGTAGACCGGCAGGCTCTCGACCCCGGTCAGCGGCATGCCCGAGAGCTTGGCGATGCTGGGGGCCACGACGGTCGAGATGACGATGAAGTTCGCGGTGGTCGGCAGGCCCATGCCCAGCACCAGGGACATGAAGGCGGTGAGCACCAGCAGCAGGGGCAGATTCCCGCCCGACAGCCGGGCGACCACGTCGGTGACCAGGCTTCCCGGCCCCAGCGTCATGACCCCGACGATGATTCCCGCCGTGGCGCAGGCCACGCCGATCCCCATCATGTTCCGACCGCCCGCCACCAGACTTTCCCAGAGCAGCGCGCCGCCGTTGCGGCAGCCAGAACCGATTCCCTCGCCCGCCTTTCTTCCCAGCCAGATTTCCCGCACCATGACCAGCGCCGCCAGCAGCAGAATCGCCCAGAACGCGGCGTACTCGGCGGAGTACTCCTGAACCAGGAGGTAGACCAGCAGGCCCAGCGGCAACAGGAAATGCATGCCCGAGAAAAACGTCTTCCAGAACAGCGGCAGCTCGCTGCGGGGCATGCCCGAGAGCCCCAGCTTGCAGGCTTCGAGATGGGTGATGTAGAGCAGCGCCAGATAGGAGACGACGGCGGGGACGAAGGCCGCGCGGACCACGGCCAGATACTCGATGTTCGCGGTCGAGGCGATGATGAAGGCGGCCGCCCCCATGATCGGCGGCATGAGCTGGCCGTTGGTGCTCGCCGCCACCTCGATCGCCGCCGCCTTCTCGGCCGGATAGCCCGCCCGTTTCATCAGGGGAATGGTGAAGGTGCCGGTGGTGACGGTGTTGGCGATGCTCGAACCGGACACCAGCCCGGTCAGCCCGCTCGACAGCACCGCCGCCTTCGCCGGCCCCCCGCGAAAGCCGCCCAGCAGGCTGAAGGCCAGATTCACGAAATACTGCCCGCCCCCGCTCTTTTCGAGCATTGCCCCCAGCAGGACGAAGAGGAAGACGGTCGAGGCCGACACCCCGAGCGGCACCCCGTAGACGCCCTCGCTCGACATGGTCAACTGCGCGATCAGCCGGTCCAGCGAGACCCGGCCGAAGGCGAGGAAGGCAGGCAGCCTGTCGGCGACGAAACAGACCCCGATGAACAAGCCGGCGATGATCGGCAAAGCCCAGCCCAGCGAACGCCGCGCCGCTTCGAGCAACGTCAGCAAGAGCAGGATTCCCAGCGCCCGGTCCAAACCGCCGGGCACTCCCCGGCGACTGATCCCGGCATAGTCCAGGGCATAATACGCCGCCGCCAGCACCGCGACCGCCGCCAGCAGATAGGCGAACGTGGCAGCCAGCGGCTTCAGACATTCGTGCGACACCGCCTCGCGCAGACTGCGCCGCCGCCAGTGGGGAAAGCTCAGAAAGACCAGGCCAACCGCGCAGGACAGGTGGATGGAACGCACCAGCCCCGAGTGCAGCGAAAGGGATACCCCAAACCAGTCCCCCAGCTTCACGCTGTAGGGCAAGACCAACTGGAACAGGCTCCAGCAGGCCGCCAGAACCGGAAGCACGGCATGGCCGCCGGGAAGCTGGGAATCCGAGCCGTACTCGACTTCCTCGACCAGATGCTCCAGTTCGTGGACTTCGCGTTCCTCGGCGGTTTCGTGCCGCATGGGCCTCCGTCTAGTTCAGCAGACCGGCTTCCCGATAGTAGCGCTCGGCACCGGGATGGCGGGGGATGATGGCACCCTGCCCGGCCATATTCCGGGCGTCGAGCCCCCGGAACGCCTCGTGCCGTTCGCGGATGCGGTCGAGGTTCTCGAGGATGCCCTTGGTCAACTGGTAGACGGTCTCCTCGTCCACCGCCGCGCTGGTGACCAGGGTCGCCAGCATGCCAATGGTGGGCACATCCTCCCGGTTGACCGCGTTCGGATAGCAGGCGACGGGAACGGCCACCGGCACATAGTAGGGGAATTTCTCCAGAAAGTCCGCCTTGCCGTCGATGGGCACGAAGCGGACCGGGCGCCGTCCCGAGGTGGCTTCGAGAATCGCCGCCGCCGGATGGCCGACGGTGTAGAAGAACCCGTCGATCTGGCCGTCCTGGAGAATCTTCGGCGCCTCGGACGCCTTCAGCCCCTCGGCCCGGAAATCCCGCTCGGAATCGATGCCCAGGGACTGGAAGATGTCGAGCGCGTTCTGGCGCTGGCCGGAACCGGGATTGCCGATGTTGATGGTCTTGCCGCGGACGTCGGTCAGAGCCTGGATGCCGCTGGCCTCGGCCACGACCACGGTGATGGCCTCGGCATGGAGGCTGCACACCACGCGCAGCGCGGTCTGCGGCCCCTTGTCCCGCCATTCGCCCTGGCCCTGATAGGCGTGGAACATGCTGTCGGCCTGGCTGATGCCCATGACCATGTCCCCGGCCAGAATGGCGTTGATGTTGGCCACCGAGCCGCCGGTGGCCTCGGCCGTGACCTTGAGGCCGGTCTCGGCGGTGCGCTCGTTCATCACCGCCATGATGGCCTGGCCGACCTGATAGTAGACCCCGGTGACGCTGCCCGTCCCGACACTGGCGAAACGCAGACCGCCGCCCTCGCGCGAGCAGGCAACCAGAAAAATCAGACCGATCGCGACGAGGGCAGCACGCTTCATTATCTCGTTCCTCTGTGGCTTAGACAATCAAACCGGGCATGGGGAAGGCGCGGGTCAGCTCGTAGACTTGGTGGGCGACCTTCTCCGGCACGCTGGGATCGTCGAGGTGATCCACCACTTCGGCGATCAGCTCGGCGATGCGGACCATCTCGGGCTCCTTCATGCCGCGGGTGGTGACGGCGGGGGTGCCGACCCGGATGCCGCTGGTCACGAAGGGACTCTCGGGATCGAAGGGGATCATGTTCTTGTTGACCGTGATGTCGGCCAGATCGAGGGCGGTGGAGGCCGTCTTGCCGGTGATGCCCTTGGGGCGCATGTCCACCAGCATCAGGTGGTTGTCCGTGCCGCCGGAGACGATCCGGAAACCCTGCTTGGCGAGGGCCTCGGCCAGGGTCGCCGCATTGCGCACGACCTGGCGCTGGTAGGCGGCGAACTCGGGGCTCATGGCCTCGTGGAAGCAGATCGCCTTGGCGGCGATGATGTGCATCAGCGGGCCGCCCTGGATGCCGGGGAAGACCTGCGAGTTGATCTTCTTCATCAGGTCCGCCTTGGCCAGAATCAGGCCGCCGCGGGGGCCGCGCAGGGTCTTGTGGGTGGTGCTGGTCACCACGTCGCAGTAGGGCACCGGATTGGGATGGACGCCGCCCGCCACCAGGCCGGCGACATGGGCCATGTCCACCATCAGGTAGGCCCCCACCTCGTCGGCGATGGCCCGCAGCCGGGGGAAATCGAAGAAGCGCGGATAGGCGCTGGCCCCGGCCAGGAGCAGCTTGGGCTTGCAGGCGCGGGCCTGCTCGGCGATGGCTTCGTAGTCCAACGCCTCGGTCTCGGGATTCACCCCGTAGGCCTCGAAATGGTAGAATCGGCCGCTGAAGTTGACCTTGTGGCCGTGGGTCAGGTGCCCGCCGTGGTCCAGGCTCATGCCGAGCACGGTGTCGCCGGGTTCGAGCAGGGCGAAATAGACGGCCATGTTGGCCTGGCTGCCCGAGTGGGGCTGGACGTTCGCGCCCTCGGCGCCGAACAGTTTGCAGGCGCGCTCGATGGCCAGATTCTCGGCCTGGTCCACATGGACGCAGCCGTTGTAGTAGCGCTTGCCGGGCAAGCCCTCGGCGTACTTGTTGGTCATCACCGAACCGCAGGCCGCGCGGACGGCGGCGCTGGCGAAGTTCTCGCTGGCGATCAGTTCGAGGCCGCGGTCCTGGCGGGCCGCCTCGAGTTCGAGGATGGCGGCGATTTCGGGATCGACGGCGCGGATGGGGGCCACGTCGTCCTGGCTGAGGTTTTCGATCTTCGCCAGACGGCGGGCATGGCGCTCGTCGCCGCTGAAGGGCTCCGCCAGCCAGGCCTCGACCACCTCGGCCAACTCCTGGTTGTCCATGTCGTCCCCGCCGGTCACCAGCACGTTCGCGTTGTTGTGCTGGCGGCTCAGCTTGGCCTTGGCGACGGTCTCGGCCAGGGCCGCGCGCACCCCGTGGAAGCGGTTGGCCACGACGGACATGCCGATGCCGCTGCGGCAGATCAGAATGCCGCAGGTGATGTCGCCCGCGACCAGCGCCCGGGCCAGGCCCGCCGCGAATTCGGGATAGTCGTCCTGCGGATCGCAGGCCAAGGCGCCGAAATCCCTGACCTCGATACCCTGCCCGGCCAGCATGTCCTTGACAAAGGCCTTGCGTTCGAGACCGCCATGGTCCGCCGCGATGCCGATGCGCTGCGGGGAGCACGAGCAGGAACAGGAAGAACAACAATCGTTCATGGGGATGTCTCGCTGCCTTGATGGAAAAACGGAACTCAGGCGGAAGAAACGGAAAAGGGGAAATGTACCCCGGCGAAAGGGGGACGCAAGAACCGGACACCCCCGGAATTCCGCCCCACGCAGGAATCCCGCAACCAATTCGCCGCCGCCGCCGGAAAACTCCGCGCGAACCGAAGCGATTCGCGAAACGGGTGCCGCAAGGTATAGTGTCGGTTTCCCTTTTCGTTTTCTGGTGTGTGACAACGATCGACGGTGTCTTGCGCGGATGACCGAACAAGCCCTGGAACGCAATCTTGCCGCCCTGGCGGGAACCGACAACTGGCAACTGGGCCAGCGGCTCTACCGCGAAGGGGCCATTCTGGACCTCAAGCGCGTCTCGCGCTCGGTGGTGGCCCGCATCGCCGGCGCCGAGGGCGGTTTCCACACCCTGCGCCTGACCGTGCGCCAGCGCCGGGTCAGTTCCCAGTGCTCCTGTCCCAAGCACAGCCTGTTCTGCGAGCACGCGGTCGCGGCCCTGCTCGCCGTGAGTCACGAGGCCCCGGACCTGATCTCCTTCCTCAAGGAGGAGGACTACGCGGCGGGCGGACCATCGGCGGACCTCGGGCCGACGCCCCCGCCGCCGACCAAGCCTCCCAGCTCGGGGCTGGCCGTCGAGGCGCTCCACTCCCTGCTCTCCTCCCCCGTCCCCGACGCGGCCATGGCCCTCGCCATCGAAGGCCAGATGGGCACCATGGAAAGCCACTGGAACCGCGTGACCCTGACCGCGCGCCTTACCGCCAGAGGCCGCACCTATGCCGTCGGCAACATCCGCCGCCTGCTCGAATCCGACCGGGCCGCCGGCCATCTCCGCCTGGTGGACTTCCCCCCCCGCGAGCAGCAGATCATGCGCTATCTGGTCGCCAACGGCCTGGTCAGCGGCAACACCATCCAGGCCAACGCCCATGAACTCTCCGACCTGTTCCACCTGCTGAGCGGCGGCGGCTCGATCCACACCTCGGCCGGCCCGGCGACGCTCCACGCGGAAACCCTGCGGGTCGTCCTGGCCGTCGCCGAGCAGGGGGACAAACGCGAGCTGCGGCCCTGCCTCGAACTGCCCGGGCGGGGCACCCTGCCGCCGGGCAAAGGCATCTTCATCGCCGGCCGGGGCGGCTACTGGATCGGCTACGAGAACGAGTTCTGGTGGCTCCCCGGCGCGCTCCCCCTCCCCTGGCTCCTGCTCTTTCTCCGCGGCACCCCCGTCCCCCTCGGCATCGAGGAAAGCGAACGTCTGGGACAGTTGATCCAGGCGGGACGCCTCCCCGTGGAGCTGCGCCCGGCCGGAACCGTGGAAACCCTCGCCTGCCGGGACGGCGAATGCCGCCCCCTCCTGGCCCTGGACTGGCCCGGCAGCAGCATCCTCGCCACCCTCGATTTCACCTACGCCGGCCGCCGCGTCTCCGCCCACGACGAACCGCTGGTCTGGGCGGGCGCCGGCTTCGTCCGCCGCGACCCGGCCGCCGAGCAGGCCGCCGCCGATGAACTGCGCCGCCTGGGCTTCGCCCTCCTCCCCAATTCCGGCAACCGCTACCGCCTCTCCCGGCCCGCCACCATCTGGAATTTCCTGCAAGCCGAGCTGGAGAATCTGGTGGAGAACTGGCAGATTCTCTGGACCCCCGAGTTCACCCGCCGCGCCCGCCATTCCGGCGAACTCAACCTCACCATCCGCGGCGGCCACGAAAGCGATTCCTGGTTCGAGACGGTCTGCGAACTCGGCACCGGCGAGGGCGGCACCGTCTCCTGGGACCAGCTCGCCCTGGCCCTCGAAAAGGGCGAGGAATACCTCGTCCTCGAAGACGGCAGCGTGGTCCGCCTGCCCGCCGAGGTGATGCGCATCCTCCACCTTCTCCTGCGCCGCGCCGCCGAGCGCGAGGGCAACCGCCTCAAATTCGAGCGCTTCAAAGCCGTCGCCCTGGCCGATCTGGTGGACCCCTACCTGGCCGGCTTCGCGGGCTCCTGGCACGAGCTGCGCGAACGCCTGCTCCACCCGAACGTGGTGAAACTCCCCCGGCTCGCCCCCGCCCTCGCCGACCAGTTGCGCGGCTACCAGCAGGACGGCGTGCGCTGGCTGCGCCTGCTCGAGGAATGCGGCTTCCACGGGGTCCTCGCGGACGAGATGGGGCTGGGCAAGACCATCCAGGCCCTCGCCGCCATTTCCGCCCACCGCCACACCGCCGCCGCCGGCCAGCCCTCCATCGTGGTCTGCCCCACCAGCCTGGTCGAGAACTGGCTCGCCGAGGCCCAGCGCTTCGTCCCCGAGCTGCGCACCCTCGCCGTGCGCGGCCCCGACCGCCGCGACCAGCTCGCCGCCATCGCCGAGCACGACCTCGTCATCACCTCCTACGCCCTCCTCCGCCGCGACATCGTCGAGTACGAGGCCCACAGCTTCGACTACATCATCCTCGACGAGGCCCAGCACATCAAGAATCCCCGCACGGCCAACGCCACCGCCTGCAAGGAGCTGCACGGCGACCACCGCCTGGTCCTCACCGGCACCCCCATCGAGAACAACCTCTCCGAAATCTGGTCCATCTTCGACTTCCTCCTCCCCGGCTACCTGGGCACCCAGCGCGAATTCCACCAGGACTACGAAAGCCCCGCCGGGGAACCGGAACGCGAGGGTGCCCTGCGCGAGCTGGCCGCCCATGTCCACCCCTTCATCCTCCGCCGCACCAAGGAGGACGTGCTCGACGAACTCCCCCCCAAGATGGAGCAGGTTCTCTTCTGCGAACTCGGCACCGAGCAGCGCCACCTCTACAACACCGTCCTCGCCGCCGGGCGGCAGATGCTCCACCAGGCCCAGGGCGAAGGCTGGCGGAAACACCGTTTCGAGCTGCTCTCCATCCTCATGCGCCTCCGCCAGATATGCTGCCACCCCGATCTCCTTCCCGCCGACTTCCGCGAGGGCTTCAAGCACCCCATCCCCTCGGTCAAGATGGACCTGGCCCGCGAAGTCATCCTCGAAGCCATCGACAGCGGCCGCCGCATCCTCCTCTTCAGCCAGTTCACCAGTGTCCTCAAGCTCCTTCCCCCCTGGCTCGACAAGAACGGCATCCGCTACGAGTACCTCGACGGCAGCACCAAGGACCGCCAGGCCCGCGTGGACCGCTTCAACGCCGACCCCGCCATCCCCATCTTCCTCCTCAGCCTCAAAGCCGGCGGCACCGGCCTCAACCTCACCGGGGCCGACACCGTCATCCACTACGACCAGTGGTGGAACCCCATGGTCGAGGACCAGGCCACCGACCGCACCCACCGCATCGGCCAGACCCGCAAGGTCACCGCCATCAAGCTGGTCGCCCGCCACACCATCGAGGAGAAAATCCTCGCCCTCCAGGAAAGCAAGCGCGACCTCTTCCACCGCCTCATCTCCGGCGCCCCCGGCCGCCTCGGCGAACTCACCGAGGAGGACGTCGAATTCCTCCTCGCCCAGGGGAAATAGGCGGAACGAAGAGGCCACCCCGGCTCAGTTCTGCGCGTGCGCGTCCCCGGCCGCGCAGCAACTTGTGCGCCGGAAGAGGAACAGCGTCTCAACCTTCCGCTGCTTGCCGTCCACCTCGAGCAGGGGATAGGCGAGGAAGTTGATGGGGCCGGATGCGGGAGCCGGATCGACCGCTAAATCGCGGCCTTGGCTGAACTCGAAGCGATTGGCCGGATGGTGTCCGAAATAGTACATGCTCAGGGCGCTGAACTTGTCGGCCTCGCTGATGTCCACCGGCCACCACTTGCCGTCCGCATAGAACTCGGCCCAGCAATGGTAGCCATCCGTGCCGCCGTCGTCCCGCTCGGAGGGGATGGCGACCCCGATCGCGAACCGGGCGGGAATGCCGACGGCACGGGCCAGACCGATGAAAAGGGCGTGGTAGTCCGTGCAGTTGCCGGACTGCGCGTCGCAGGCGTACATGGCATTTCCCTGGCCCCAGCCCTCGCCGAATTTCATGTAGCGCATCTGGTCCATCACATGATCGTACAGCGCCCTGGCGCGCATCAAGTCTCCCTCGAGTCCCGCCACCGCCTTCTCGGCGGCGGCCCGGATCGTCTCGTCCGCCGGCACCAGGCGTTCGGGAAGAAGGTGTTTGGCCGCCGCCGCCGGATCGCCCGCGTAGGAGCCTTTTTCCACCCGGAACACCTCGTAGACGATTTCCAGGGTCTTGCCGCCGTCCTCGGGCCCCAGCTCCAGAAAGAGAATCGGGTTGCCGTGGGCGGAGTCGGTGAGCATCCTCTGCCTCCCCGGAACCGCCAGGGATTTCAGCGTCACCTTCTGCCAGTCGTCCGAACGGGCGATGGGAATCCAGCAACGCCCCTGCCCCTCGATGGCGGGGAGAGTCGCCCGATAGCGGAACTCGAAGGCATCGTGACCGACCACCACACCGAGCAACTCGTTGCTCGCGTCCTCCACCGGGACGCGCACCCAGTGCTTGTCCTCATTCTGTTTCCACACGTAGTACGGCTGCCCGTTGAGCTTGTGGACCGTCGTCTCCGTCACGGTCATCGCCCCCGGGTCGCCGGCGAGGAAAAAGTCGATGTCGTAGAACTGCCCGTCCTCGCTCGCCATGTCCACGCAGGCAAAATGCCGCTGGGGCGACAGGGACGCCAGATACTCGACATGGACCCGGACCAGCTTGAGTTTCAGCTCACCGCCCTGGAACGGCACCCTGAAGTATCCATCGCCCTGTTCGACCTGCTCGGCAATATGCCGCTCGATGCCGGCCTTGATGTCGCCGGTCACAATGCTCGGCACATAGGGTTCCTCATCCACCGCTGCCTGCCGCCTGCCGCAGCCTGCGGCGGACCAAACCGCCACAACCATGGCAAGCCGGACAAGCAACCGCCCGGAAACCAGCCAGGCATCCCATTTCCCTGCCATGTCGGAAACCCCTTCGTCCAGCAATCCGAAAAAACTCGCGGTCAACCGGAGTTCTGCTGGAGCTGGTTGCCCGCGACCGGCGAACCGGAAAACTAGTGGGCCGGATGGTCCTTGGGCTTCTGCGTCTCCGGAGTTTCGGCGGGCTTTGCCTCCGCCGCCTTGTCCGCCACCTTTTCCTCGATTTTGGCGGGGGTGGTCGGCTCCACCTTCTCCTCCTTGCGGCAACCGGACACCGCCACAGCCAACAGGCCGAAAACAGCAACGGGAATGATGCGGAAGATCGTTTTCATCGTGATTTCTCCTGTTTTTCGCGCATTTCCCGGCCAGGGAATGCGACGACCGGACAAGCCGATGGCGGAAAACCCATTTCATCGGGATCAAGCCATCTCTTCCTCCCCGTGACCAACCCCGGAACCACTTGTTCCATCCCCCCTGCCGCCACTTTCCCCGGACTCTCTTTCCCGGCAAAGCCGATCTCGCCCGTGCCCAGCCCCGTTGCGGTGACACCGCCCGCGCCCTGCGCACTCTTTGCATCCCGCTGCGCATCCGGTGCGCAGGTTCTGCGCAGCCTGCCACCGCCGTCCCCCCCTTTCTGCCTGCCATCATGTCCTGGCATGGCTCATGCTGATTCTGGATTATGGTGTCGAACTGCATGCCAGAAAAGAGATACCCCATGAAGGACAAACCCATGAGAAGAACCCGGACCCCGTTCACCCTGATCGAACTCTTGGTGGTCATCGCCATCATCGCCATCCTCGCCTCGATGCTGCTGCCCGCCCTCCAGCAGGCGCGCGAAAAGGCCCGCTCCATCTCCTGCACCAGCCAGCTCAAGCAGCTCGGTTTGGCCTGGATCATGTACACCGACGACAATAGCGAGCGCACGGTCCGCTACTCCGGCAATGGCACCAGCTACGACGCGGACGGCGTGAAGCGGGGCGACCATTGGAGCGCCCGGATTTGCTCCTATGCGGGCGACGTGAAAGTCTTCGGCTGCCCCAGCGCGGGCTGGGACCCCGCCAAGCTGAACGACAGCGGGCGCAACTACGTCCCCGGAACCCAGAGCGACCCGGAAAACGGCTGCCGGGTCTACTCGAAATACGCCTACAATGCGGGGGCCACCTACAGCAGCACGAGCGGCAACCGCTACTATGGTCCGGACAACGCCGCCATGAGCAGCTTCACGAAACCCTCCGAAACCTATGTGATCCTCGAAGGAAACTGCAACCGCACCTTCCCCGCCGACTGTCCGGCGGACACCAGCAACCGGCAGCAGGAAACAACGACCACCGGCACCTTCGGACTCCACGGCGGACAGAGCAACGTGCTTTTCGCCGACGGCCATGTCGAGAGCCAGCCCCTGGCCAAGATCATGTCCTATCAGAACGGCAACCTCGGCCCCTGGACCCGCGACAGCACCACCTCCTACTACTAGCACCCGCATTTCCCCGCCGGACAGGCCATCCTTTCATCCCCCTCATCTCTTCCTTCCTCACACCTGTCCGGCGGGGATTCCTTGTTCTTTCCCGGCAAGGCCGACCCGGAACCCCGGCCAGGGGCGCGCTGGCGAGCGCATGGGGCGCAAGTATATTGTTCGCCCGCGAATTCCCCTTGCATCCACTACCCGAATGGAATGGACGTTGCCATGGCCATGAAAGAACGCGCCCAGCAGTTCCTCGAAAAGCACAAGCTCCTGGCGGAGGCCATCGATGCCGACGCGGTGATCCACGAGTTCATCTCCGAAATGGAGAAGGGGCTGGCGGACCGGGACAGCTCGCTGAAGATGATCCCGACCTACGTGACCATCGACAATCCGGTGCCGGCCGGCAAGCCGGTGATCGTCATCGACGCGGGCGGCACCAATCTGCGCGTGGCCACGCTCACCTTCGCGGCGGACGGCTCCTACACGGTGGCGAACTTCCACAAGGCGCCCATGCCCGGCACCAAGGAAGTGGTCAGGACCAAGGAGGAGTTCTTCGACCGGCTGGCCGACTTCCTGGAACCCGTGATCGACGACTCCGACCGCATCGGTTTCTGCTTCAGCTACCCGGCCCGGATCACGCCGGACTGCGACGGCGTCCTCATCGAGTGGACCAAGGGCATCCAGGCCAAGGAGGTGGAGGGCGAGTCCATCGGCAAGGGGCTGAACGCGGCCCTCGCCAAGCGCGGCAAGGCCGGCAAGCGGATCGTCATCCTGAACGATACCATCGCCACGCTGCTCGCGGGCAAGAGCATCGGCGGTCCCCGCCAGTACGACACCTACCTGGGCGTGATCGAGGGCACCGGCTCCAACACGGCCTACGTGGAGCAGAACCGGAATGTGCCCAAGCTCGCCGACATGAACACCGGCGCCATGGCCATCAACCTCGAATCCGGCGGCTTCGGCAAGTGCCCGCGCACGGATATCGACGTTGCCTTCGACGCCACCACCGGCTCCGCCGGCAAGCAGAAGTTCGAGAAGATGATCTCCGGCGGCTATCTCGGCGGGGTCGGCCTCCATGCCATGAAGGCCGCCGCCGCCGAAGGGCTCTTCTCCGCCGCCGCCAGCGCCCAGATCGGCGGCTGGACCAAGCTCGAAACCAAGGACATGGACGACTTCCTCTGGAATCCCCACCGGCCGAGCGTGTTCAACACGCCCGCCTTCGGCAGCGACGACCGCGAGCTGGTCCTGTGCATCGCGGCCGCCGTCATCCGGCGCGCCGCCCTGCTGCTCGCCATCAACGTGGCCGCCCCCGCCATCAAGTCCGGCAAGGGAACCACCCCGCTCCATCCCGTCTGCGTGGTCATGGACGGCTCGACCTACTACAAGACCAACAACCTGAAGAGCCAGACCGAGGAGTTCCTGCGCGGCATCCTGAGCAAGCGCGGCATCTTCTTCGACACCATCCAGGTTCAGGAGCAGGCCGTCGAGTACATGAGCGCGAACGGCGAACGGAAGAGCGACACGGTCGGCGCGCCGGTGATCGGCGCCGCCGTGGCCGGCCTCACCGTCTAGCCCTTTTCCTGCGGCAATCCCGCCGCCGTTCCGTGCAGGGAGCGACGGCGGCAGTTCTTTCCCTCCCCCAACCCATAAAGGCCACTGCACATGGACCTCCGCCCCTATCTCGAAGACCTGGAACGCCGCCTCGACCCCGCCGCCGAGGCTGCGCTCTGGCAGGAATGGGAAACCTTCTGCCGCGGCGAGTTCCGCGGCGGTTTGTTCAGCCCCCGCCGTCCGGGGCCGAGCGCCCCCGGCATCGCCTGGCCCGCCGTCCGCGTGAACGAGGCCCTCGACGACTACGACAAGATGCTGCTCCAGCAGCTCGGCGGCTGTTCCAGCCTGCTCAAGTCCGGCGGCGGCAATCTGCTGAGCGTGCGCTGCAACTACGGTTCGAGCATCCTGCCCTCCCTGTTCGGGGTGAAGCTCTTCATCATGGACGACGTGTACAACACGCTGCCCACCTCCGAGCCGGTCGCGGGCGGCACCGAGGGCATCCGCGCCATTCTGGACCGGGGTCTGCCCGATCTCGCCGCCGGCTACGGCGCCCAGGTCATGGAAATGGGCCGCCGCTTCCGGGACGCCTTCGCCCCCTACCCCAACCTCGCCCGCCACGTCCACATCTACCATCCCGACATGCAGGGGCCGATGGATGTCTGCGAAGTGCTCTGGGGCAGCGGCATCTTCCTCGAACTCTTCGACAACGCGGACCTCGTCCACCAGTTGCTCGATCTCGTCTGCGAGACCTACATCGCCTTCCGCCGGCAATGGCTGGAGATCGTCCCCGCCGAGGGCGAGTTCGACATCCACTGGGGCATGATGCACCGGGGCCACATCATGCTCCGCGACGACTCGGCCATGAACCTCTCGCCCGAGATGTTCGCCGAATACATCGCCCCCTACAACCAGCGCCTGCTCCGGGAATTCGGCGGCGGCGCCGATCATTTCTGCGGGCGCGGCGACCATTATCTCGAACAGCTCACCGCTCTCGACGGCCTCCATGCCGTCAACCTCTCCCAGCCCGAATACAACGACATGGAAGCCATCTACCGCCACACGGTGGACCGGGGCATTCCGATCATCGGGCTGATCCGGGCCGAAGCCGAGCGCGCCCTCGCCAGCGGGCGCGAGCTGCACGGCCTGGTCCATACCGCCTAGTCAAGCAAGGAGCCGCCGTGCCCGAGGAATCCAGCATCGTCTATGGGGTGAACCCCGCCTTCGAAGTTCTCCGCGCCGGCCGCCGGTCGGTCATCGAGGGCTACCTCAACCGCTCCAGCGCCGACAGCCCCCGCCTGCGCAAGCTGGCCGCCCTGCTCGAATCGCGCCGGATTCCCTACCGGCTGGTCGAGAAGGGGCAGCTCATCGACCTCTCGGGCACGCGCGACCACCAGGGCGTGGTCCTCCTCGCCCAGCCCTACCCCTACGTGCCCTTCGCGGAACTCGTCGGCAAACGGCGGCTGGTGCTGCTCGACAACATCGAGGACCCGCACAACGTGGGCGCCATCATCCGTTCCGCCGAGGTGCTGGGTTTCGACGGGCTGCTGCTGCCCCGGCGCGGCACGCCCGGCATCCTGCCCTCGGTGCTCAAGGCCAGCGCCGGCGCCTGCGAATTCCTCCCCATCGCCATCAACTGCTCGGCCAACCAGTACATCAAGATCGCCAAGGAGGAGGGGTATCACATCGCCGTCCTCGACGCGCGGGGCGAAACCACCCTCGAAGAGTTGCAGCGCCGTCTGCCGGACCGGCTCCTGCTGGTGGTCGGCGGCGAGGAGAAGGGGGCCGGACAGTTCATCGTGAACGAGGCCCATGACGTGGTCTCGATCCCCCGGCGCGGGAAGGTGGATTCGCTGAACGCCTCGGTGGCGGCGGGCATCGCGCTGGCCGCGCTGGCCGAATAGGCCGCTACCGCCGGGCCAGGGCCGCCGTCGGGCAGGCGGCGACGATCTCCGCCGCCAGATCGCCCAGGGCTTCGAGCATGGACGCGCCCACCGGCGGCCCCACCCGCACCCCGTAGCCCCGGTTCACGAAGGCCAGGCCCAGGCGCGCCCCGCGCGCCTCGCCCAGCCGCACGCAGATGCCGCAGCGCACGCATTTGGCGGGCTCGAAGACATAGTCCTCGCCGATGGGCACAATCTCGACGGCCGCCCGCTCCGGCCCCCGTCGCCGGGCGGCGTCCACCCCGTAGTCCCGCGCCAATTCCCGAAAGCGGCAGGTAGTAGCCTCGCGGCAATCGCAATGCAGGCAGCGGGACGCCTCGGCGGCGGCGGTTTCCACCGTCACCCGCTCGTGCCTCGGGGCCGGATTCGCGAATTTCAGGAATTCGGCCATCTCGCCCTCGCGCAGGCGTCCCAGACGGCATTCGGACTGCACCCGCAGCCGGGGAGCCGCCGTCGTTTCCCGGCGATGCAGGGCGAGCAGGTCGCGGATCGCGACGGGGGCGTCGTGCCGTCCCCGGCGGCAGGCCTTCTCGCAGGGCGCGGGGCAGTCTGCCGGACAGGCGGCGCTCGCCGCCCCGCCCGCCGCCAGGGCCCGCAGCACGGCGGGCACGTCGAAACCGTAGGGACAGGCCAGACGGCAGGGGGCCTCGCAGTCGCCCGCGTGCTCGCCGAAAAGCAGTTCGAGCGCGGCGCGGCGGAAGGCCCGCACGGCGTCCGACGAAGCGTCGAACCGCATCCCCTGCTCGGCCCGGGTCGAGCAGGCCGGGAGAAACCGCGACGTCGCCTCGTCCCGCACCGCGCAGACCATGCAGGATGCCGAGGGAGCCAGGTCCGGACGATGGCAGAGGGTCGGAATCTCGATGCCCAGCTCCCGCGCCGCCGCCAGGACGGTCGTCCCGGTCGGGACGGTCACGCTCTGGTCGTCGATGTGCAGGGTCGGCATCGGTCCGCTACTCCCACTCGATGGTGCCCGGCGGCTTGCTGGTGATGTCGTAGACCACGCGGTTGATGCCCCGGACCTCGTTGATGATCCGGGTCGAGATGCGGGCCAGCAGCTCGTGCGGCAGGTCCACCCAGTCGGCCGTCATGCCGTCGGAGGACTGCACCACGCGCAGGGCCACGGCGTTCTCGTAGGTGCGGCAGTCGCCCATCACCCCCACCGTCTTCACCGGCAGCAGCACCGCGAAGCTCTGCCAGACCCGGTAGTACCAGTCCGCCGCCTTCATCTCCTCGATGACGATATGGTCCGCCTTCTGGAGAACTTCGACCCGCTCGCGGGTCACTTCGCCGAGAATGCGGACGGCGAGGCCGGGGCCGGGGAAGGGCTGGCGCCAGACCATTTCCTTGGGCAGCCCGAGTTCCTCGCCGATGGCGCGGACCTCGTCCTTGAACAGCATGCGGAGGGGCTCGATCAGATGGTCGAAGCCGAGCTGCGCGGGCAGGCCGCCCACGTTGTGGTGGCTCTTGATGTTGTCGGCGTGCTTGCCGATGCCGGAACTCTCGATCACGTCCGGGTAGGTCGTCCCCTGCCCCAGGAAGCGGGCGTTGGGCACCGACCGCGCCGCCTCGCGGAACACTTCGACGAAGTAGCCGCCGATGATTTTGCGCTTCTTCTCCGGCTCGGTCACCCCCGCCAGCCGGGAGAGGAAGCCGTCGGCGGCATCGACCATGCGGATGTCCATGTGCAGGTGTTTGCCGAAGACTTCGGCCAGGGTCTTGGACTCGTTGAACCGCATCACCCCGTTGTCCACGTAGACGCAGTGGAGCTGGTCGCCGATGGCCCGGTGGATCAGGGCGGCCGCCACCGAGGAGTCCACCCCGCCCGAGAGGCCGAGGATGACATGGTCGGAGCCGACCTGGCGGCGGATGTCCGCGGTCGCGATCTCGACGAAATGGGCGGCGGTCCAGTCGCCGGCGCAGTCGCAGACCACCCGCGCGAAGTTGTGGATCACCTGCTTGCCGTAGTCGGTATGCACCACCTCGGGATGGAACTGCACGCCCCAGATGCGGCGCGGCTCGTTCCAGACGGCGGCGAAGGGGACGGACTGGCTCGAGGCGATGGCCGTGAAACCGGGCGCGGCCGCGACCACCTCGTCCGCATGGCTCATCCAGACTTTGCTGGTAGGCGGCACGTTCGCGAACAGGGGGTTTTCGCCGTTGAGGGTCAGCGTGGCCTGCCCGTACTCGCGGGAGCCGGAGCGCTGCACCCGCCCGCCGAAATGCTGGGTCAGCCATTGCAGCCCGTAGCAGATGCCGAGAATCGGCAGCCCCAGGTCGAAGATGGCGGGGTCGCAGCCGGGCGCCTCGGCGTCGTGGACGCTGGCGGGGCCGCCGCTGAGAATGATGCCGGCCACGTTCCGCCGCGCGATCTCGGCGGCGGGAATCATGGTGTCCACGATCTCGGAGTACACGTTCGCCTCGCGCACCCGGCGGGCGATGAGCTGGGTGTACTGCGAGCCGAAATCCAGAATCAGAATGGTCCGTTGCGAGTCAGCCATCGGGTTCAGGCCCCCTTGATCAGACTGCGGAAACGCTCGAACAGATAGGCCGAATCGTGCGGCCCCGGCGCGGCCTCGGGATGGTACTGCATCGAGACCAGAGGTTCGGAACGATGCCGCAGACCCTCGACCGTGTTGTCGTTCAGATTCATGTGGGTGACCTCGACGCTGCCCTTCGGCAGGCTGTCGATATCGACCACGAAGTTGTGGTTCTGGCTGGTGATCTCGACCTTGCCGGTGGCCAGTTCCATGACCGGGTGGTTGCAGCCGTGGTGGCCGAACTTGAGCCGGTAGGTGCGCCCGCCCAGGGCCAGGCCGAGCAACTGGTGGCCCAGGCAGATGCCCATCAGCGGCACCTTGCCGACCAGCGCGCGGATATTCCCCACGGCGTAGGTTACCGCCGCCGGATCGGCGGGGCCGTTCGAGAGAAAGACCCCGTCGGGCTTATAGGCCAGCACCTCGGCGGGCGGGGTGGCGGCGGGGACCACCGTGACCCGGAAGCCGTTCTCCCGGAAGCGGCGGAGGATGTTCCACTTGATGCCGTAGTCGTAGGCGACCACATGGAGGTCGGCGACGGGAAGCTGGTCGGCGATGCCCCAGGAGGCGCTCAGGCTGCCGTCGGGGTCCCACTCGAAGGGGGCCGCGCAGGTGACCTTGGCCGCGTAGTCCTGCCCGTCCAGCCCTTCCCAGTTCCGGGCCTTGGCGATGGCGTCCTCGACGCCGACCAGGCCGGTGGCGCAGAGAAACGCCTTCATGGTGCCGCCCTCGCGCAGCTTCACGGTCAGCGCCCGCGTGTCGATCCCGGCCAGGGCGGGGATGCCCTGCTCGGCGAGCATGTCCTGAAGGCTCCGCTCGTTCCGCCAGTTGCTCGGCTGGTTGGCCTCGTGGACCAGGAAGCCGTTGGCGAAGAGGCGGCGGGACTCGGGATCGGCGGGATTCATGCCGGTGCTGCCGATCTCGGGGTAGGTCATGGTCACGATCTGGCCGTGGTAGGAGGGATCGCTGAGGATTTCCTGATAGCCGGTCATGCCCGTGTTGAAGACCACTTCACCCAGCCTGTCCACCTTGGCGCCGACCGAATGGCCGCGCAGGACCGTGCCGTCCTCGAGGGCCAGAAAGGCGGGTTTCTCGCGCTGCTCGCGCCAGTTGTACTGCTGCATATTGTCGCGTCCTAATCTCGGTTCGGCGGTCGGTTTTCGGCGGCGGGTCGGCTATTTCCGGGAGCGGCGGTACCCGGCGTGGCGCTGGTACTCCTGGATGCTGCACACGTCGAAGTGGTTCAGGCGGCGCAGCGCCTTGAGGCCGGAGACGGCGGCGAGGGCCGCGTTCATGGTGGTGGTGATGGGCACGCCGCGGACCGTGGCGTCGGCGCGCATGAGCACGCCGTCCTGCTGCTCCCGCTGGCCGGAGGGGGTGTTGATGATCCAGTCGATCTTCTCGTCGAGCATCAGGTCCAGCACGTTCGGGCGCCCCTTCGAGATGCTGAACAGGGCGCGGGGCTTGAGACCGTTGTCCCAGAGGACCGAGGCGGTGCCGCAGGTGGCGTAGATGACGAAGCCCAGCTCCTCGAGATCGCGGGCCAGGGCCACCGCGGCGGGCTTGTCATGGTCGCTGACGCTGAGCAGAACGTTGCCCGAAAGGGGCAGCGGGTTGCCCGCCGCCAACTGGCTCTTCAGGTAGGCCATGCCGGGATCGATGTCGATCCCCATCACCTCGCCGGTGGATTTCATCTCCGGCGAGAGCACGATGTCGCTGCCCTGGAAGCGCACGAAGGGCAGCACCGCCTCCTTCGTCGCGTAGTGCCGCACCTTCACCTCATGGGTGAAGCCCAGCGCCTCGAGGGTCTGCCCCGCCATGACCAGGGAGGCCAGCTTGGCCAGCGGCACGCCGATGGCCTTGCTGACGTAGGGAATGGTGCGCGAGGCGCGCGGGTTGACTTCGAGGATGTAGACCGTCTCGTCCTTCACCGCGTACTGCACGTTCATCAGACCGACCACGTTCAGGCCGCGGGCCAGGGCGTGGGTGTGGCGGCGGATGGTGTCGAGCACCGCCGGCGACAGCGTGGTGGAGGGGATGATGCAGGCGCTGTCGCCCGAATGGACGCCGGCCTGCTCGACGTGCTCCATGATCGCGCCGATGACGGAGGTCTTGCCGTCGGCGATGCAGTCCACGTCCACCTCGGTCGCCTCCTCGAGGAAGCGGTCCACCAGCACGGGGCGCTCCTCGGAGACCTCGACCGCCTCGCGCATGTAGCGGGCCAGTTCCGCGTCGCTGTAGACGATGGCCATGCCCCGCCCGCCGAGCACGAAGGAGGGACGGACCAGAGCGGGATAGCCGATGCGGTGGGCGACGGCAATCGCCTCCTCGAGGTTGGTGGCCGTGCCGTTGGGCGGCTGTTTGATGCCCAGACGCTCGACCAGTTCCTGGAAGAACTTGCGGTCCTCGGCGGCCTCGATGTTCTTGGGCGAGGTGCCGATGATGTTCACGCCGTTGCGTTCGAGAGCGAGCGCCAGATTCAGCGGGGTCTGGCCGCCGAACTGGACGATGGCCCCCCAGCATTTCTCGCGCTGGTAGATGTGCAGCACGTCCTCGAGGGTGAGCGGCTCGAAGTACAGCCGGTCGCTGGTGTCGTAGTCGGTGGACACCGTCTCGGGGTTCGAGTTGACCATGATGGTCTCGAACCCGGCCTCGCGCAGGGCGAAGGAGGCATGCACGCAGCAATAGTCGAACTCGATGCCCTGGCCGATCCGGTTGGGACCGCCGCCCAGGATCATGATCTTCTTCTTGTCCGAGCTGCGGCACTCGTCCATGGTGCCGTAGCAGGAATAGTAGTAGGGGGTGTAGGCCGCGAATTCGGCGGCGCAGGTGTCCACCAGGCCGTAGACGGGCAGGATGTTCAGCGCGTACCGCGCCTCGCGCACCGCCGTCTCGGTGGCCCCGAGCAGGTGCGCCAACTGGCGGTCGGAGTAGCCGAACTCCTTCGCCTGCCGGAACAGCGCCGGGTCCGCCGTCAGCCCGGCCAGACTGCCCGCCGTGCGGATTTCGTCCTCGTAGGCGACCAGTTCCTCGAGGTGGCGCAGGAACCAGCGGTCGATCTTGGTCAGGCCGAAGATGTCCTCGACCGTCCAGCCGCGCCGGAAGGCGGCGTGGACCTGGAACAGCCGCATGGCGTTCGGCCGCCGCAGCGACTGGCGCAGCGTCTCGTCGTCCAGCGCCTCGAAGGGGCCGTCCTTGCCGTCGGCCCCGAAGCCGAACCGCCCGATTTCCAGCGAGCGGAGGGCCTTCTGCAGGGACTGCTTGAAGGTCCGCCCGATGCTCATGGTCTCGCCCACCGACTTCATCTGGGTGGTGAGGGTGGTGTCCGCGCCGGGGAATTTCTCGAAGGCGAAGCGGGGGATTTTGGTGACGACGTAGTCGATGCTCGGCTCGAAGCAGGCCGGGGTCTCGCGGGTGATGTCGTTGCGGATTTCGTCCAGGGTGTAGCCGATGGCCAGCTTGGCGGCGAATTTGGCGATGGCGAAGCCGGTGGCCTTCGAGGCCAGGGCCGAGGAGCGCGACACGCGCGGGTTCATCTCGATGATGACCAGCCGCCCGTTGTCGGGATTCACCGCGAACTGCACGTTCGAGCCGCCCGTGTCCACGCCGATGGCGCGCATCACCTGGATGGAGGCGTCGCGCAGGCGCTGGTACTCGCGGTCGGTCAGGGTCTGGGCCGGGGCCACGGTGATCGAGTCGCCTGTGTGGACGCCCATGGGATCGAGGTTCTCGATCGAGCAGATGATGACCACATTGTCCTTGCGGTCCCGCATCACCTCGAGTTCGTATTCCTTCCAGCCGAGGACGGACTCCTCGACCAGCACCTCGGTGATCGGGCTGTAGTCGAGGCCGCGGGTGACGATCTCGGCGAACTGCTTCTCGTTGTAGGCGATGCCGCCGCCGCTGCCGCCAAGGGTGAAGCCGGGCCGGATGATGACCGGGAACTCGCCGATTTCGCGCTGGACCGCCCAGGCCTCCGCGAGGGTGTGGGCCGAGCCGCTGCGCGGCAGATCAAGCCCGATGCCCTGCATGGCTTCCTTGAACAGGGAGCGGTCCTCGGCCTTGCGGATGGACTCGGCGCTCGCCCCGATCATCTCGACCCGGTAGCGGGCGAGAATGCCCCGCCCGTCCAGCTCCATCGCCAGGTTCAGGGCCGTCTGCCCGCCAAGGGTCGGCAGAATCGCGTCCGGCCGCTCGCGGCGGATGATCTCCTCGAGAATCTCCGCCGTCAACGGCTCGATGTACGTGCGGTCCGCGAATTCCGGATCGGTCATGATGGTGGCGGGATTGCTGTTGACCAGCACCACCTCGTACCCTTCCTCGCGCAGCGCCTTGCAGGCCTGCGTTCCCGAATAGTCGAACTCGCAGGCCTGCCCAATCACAATGGGGCCGGACCCGACGAGGAGGATCTTCTTGATATCTTCGCGTTTGGGCATCGTTGCTCCGTCCGGTTGACCGGATACAGTGGGGGGCGGGCGGGCGTATCCTGCACGGAAAACGCCGGTAGAGGATTCCGGCGGCTCAGCCGCGTAATGTACTCCCCAAGCCTAGCACCCGCAACCGAAAACAGACGTTTCCTTCCTCCTTCCGGATGACAAAAGTTGGTCAACGGCAGACAAATATGTAACACCAAGGGCGTTTCAAAGTCGGAACCATCGTCATGCCAGCCTATCGGACCTTTCACTACAAGGACAGCAACTTCCGCATCCGCAGCGAACGCTTCGCGGCGGCGACGGCGGAAATCCGGCACCAGCGGGGGCTGCTCGAAGCCTACCTCGAACGCCAGCCCGAATTCCGCACATCCCTGGTCCCGCTCGGGCTGCTGCCCGAGGCGCCCGGCATCGCCCGGCGCATGGCGCAGGCGGCCAGCCGGACCGGCATCGGCCCGATGGCGGCGGTGGCGGGCACCATCGCCCAGCTTGCCGCCGAGGCCGCCCTCGCCGCCGGAGCGACCGAGGCCATCGTCGAGAACGGCGGCGACATCTACCTGGCCGCGGACCGCGAAGTGGCCGTCGGGCTCTACGCCGGCACCAGCCCCGTCGGCTCCTCGCTGGCCTTCGCGGTGCCGCCGGACCGCCTGCCCCTGGCCATCTGCTCCTCCTCGAGCCGCATGGGCCATTCCCTGAGTCTGGGCGACTGCGACCTGGCCACGGTAGTCGCCGCCGACGCCAGTCTCGCCGACGCCGCCGCCACCCTCGCGGCCAATCTGGTGCGTGTGCCGGCGGACATCGACGCCGCCCTGGCGCGGGTGATGGCCATTCCCGGCATCGCGGGCGTGCTGCTGGTCAAGAACGAGCGCGTCGGCCTGGCGGGAAATCTGCCCCCGCTGGTGCGCAACACCGACCCTTCGAGTGATCGCAAAATCACCCGCGACCGCCGTTCCTCCCCCCTGCCCTGACCGCTACCAGCGCCCCGAGGCGCCGCCGCCGCCGAAACCACCCC
>LVAZ01000563.1 GCA_001603055.1 Victivallales bacterium Lenti_02 | reverse complement strand
AATGGGCAGTTCTCGACGGCTGGTTTCGGTGTGGCGATCAGGAATCCGCGCGGCAGGTGGTTGCCCCTCCGCGTCTCCGGACCGGGCAGACGCAGACGGCGCCGCCCATGCTCAGAATGTCAAGGGTCTGGATTCCCGTGGCCGGGTTAAAGCTGGCGAGCCGCACGTCCCCGTCCTGATGGGCGATGAGCAAGGTCCGGTCGTCCAGCAGGACGAAATCCCGTGGGCCGCCGCCGCCGGTCGAGTAGATGCCGACCAGGGCGAGCGTGTGGTCGGCGGCGACGTCGTAGACGGCGATGCTGTCGTGCCCGCGGTTGGAGGCGAAGAGCCGTTTCCCGTCGGCGGAGAGGCGGACGGCGGCGGCGGTGTTCGGCTGGTCGTAGCCCTCGGGAAGCATGGGGATCGTCTGGCGCGTTGTCCATTGCGCCCCATCGCGGACAATGACGCTGACCTGGTTGCCGAGTTCGTGCAGGAGGAAGGCCACGCCGTCCCGGCCATACTCCACATGCCGGGGGCCAAGTCCCGGTTCGACCTCCAGCCGGTCGTGGAGCGTGAGGAGGCCGGTCTTGGGGGCCTGTTCGTAGACCATGACCGCGTCGAGCCCCAGGTCGATGGCGCAGAGCAGGCTGGTGCCGGGAATGAAGGTGACCTGATGGGCGTGGGGGCCGGTCTGGCGGGTGGGGTGGACGCTCTTTCCCTCGTGCTGGATGTGCTGAATCTGCCCGCCGATGGCCCCGTTCGCACCGACCGGGAACACGCTCAGGCTGCCGGACCCGTAGTTGGCCGTGTAGAGGAAACGTTCGTCGGCGCTCAGGCACAGATGACAGGGGCCCGCCCCCACGGTGTCGTGCCGCGCGAGCAGTTGCAGCCCGCCGGCCTTGATCGCGTAGGCGGCGGCCGACCCGCCCGGCCCGCCGCTGGCGGAGTCGCTGGAGACGGCATAGAGCCGGTCCTGCTTCGCGTTCAGGATGACATAGGTCGGGTTGGGCAATTCCTCGGTGTATCGCAGGGCGAGTTTGTCCGCGTCCAGCGAACAGGCGGCGATGCCCGGCCCGCCCATGCGGGTGTAGGTTCCCACGAAAAAGTCCATGTCTCTGCTCCTTTCGGCGGCGATGCCGCGATTTGTGCTGTTATGCCAGATCGAAGAACGTGGCGGCGGCGTCCCGCAGTTCCGGCACGGTCATGCCGGGGCGGTAGATGCCGATGCCGACACCCACCCCGTCGGCGACCCCCAGATAGGCGTCGCGATTGTCGCGGGAGATGCCGCCGACCGCGAACACTGGCAGCGGAACGACCGATTTCAACACGGCGATGTTCGCCGGCGTCCCGCAAGGGAAGCACTTGAGGATGTCCGCGCCGGCGTCGATGGCCGCGAAGGCCTCGGTCGGCGTGGCGAATCCCGGCATCGACAGCAGGCCGCGCTCCAGGGTGCGCCGGATGACGTCGGGCCTGGTGTTGGGCGAGATGATGTACGTGCCGCCCGCCGCGAACACGGCATCGACATCGTCCGGCTTGAGCACGGTTCCGGCCCCGATGCGGATGTCGCTGCCGCGGAAGTGCTCCGCCGCGATCCGGATGCTCGCCAGCGCGTCCGGCGTATTGAGGGGAACTTCCACGAAACGCGCCCCGGCCTCGGCCAGCGTTTCGCACACGCCGATCATCTCGGCGGGCTTCACCCCGCGCAGGATGACGACGATCCGG
>LVAZ01000562.1 GCA_001603055.1 Victivallales bacterium Lenti_02 | reverse complement strand
GACCAGTGGCTCGCCACGGCGGTGGCGGCCGGCGCCCGGTACGCCGTGCTGGTGGCCAAGCACTGCACCGGCTTCTGCCTCTGGCCCACCGAGGCCCATCCCTACAGCGTCGCCGGCACGCCCTGGCGGAACGGGCGGGGCGACATCGTCGGCGATTTCTTCGTCTCCTGCCGCAAGTTCGGCCTCCTGCCGGGGCTCTACTACAGCAGTTCCTGCAACGCCTACTGCAACGTGGACAACCCCGGCCTCGTGCGCGACCGCGATCCCGAAGCCCAGCGGCGCTACAACGACATCGTCATCCGCCAGCTCACCGAACTCTGGACCCGCTACGGCCCGGTCTTCGAAATCTGGTTCGACGGCGGCGCGCTGCCCCCCGAGCAGGGCGGGCCGGACGTGGCGGGCCTGCTCCGGCGCTTGCAGCCGGAAGCCGTGGTCTTCCAGGGCCCCGAAAGCGCCCAGTCCCTGCTCCGCTGGGTCGGCAACGAGCGCGGTCTGGCCCCCTATCCCTGCTGGGGAACCACCCAGCGGCTGACCGCCGAGGGCGGCGAGCGCGAACGGCGCGACCTGGCCGGCTCGCCGGACGGGGACCGCTACGCCCCCGCCGAAACCGACATGCCCAACCGCGACCAGCACCGGGCCTATCGCGGCGGCTGGTTCTGGCGGGAGGGCGAGGACGACACCCTCTACTCCCTCGAGCACCTCCAGGAATGCTACCGCACCAGCGTGGGCCGCAACTCGAACCTCCTTCTCGGCATGGTGATCGACGACCGGGGCCTGGTCCCCGACGCCGACCGCCGGCGCTTCGCCGAATTCGGCGGCTGGGTGCGGGATTTCAACGCCCGCGTCCTCGCCGAGACGGCGGGGGAGGGGGATAGCCTCCTGCTCGATCTCCCCCGCCCCGCCACCGTCGACCATCTCATCCTGATGGAGGACCTGGACGGCGGCGAACGGGTCCGCCAATACCGGGTCGAGGCCCGGACGGACGGTGTCTGGCGCGAGATCGCCGTCGGCTCCTGCATCGGCCACAAGCATCTCCAGCCCGTCGAACCGACCCTCTGCGCCGCCCTCCGCTGGACCTGCCAGGAAAGCGCCGAGCGCCCCCTCATCCGCCGCTTCGCCGCCCTCGGCCCGCAAAGCTGATTGCCGACGGTCCGCGATACGTTTTTCGTTGCTGGCGCGGCGACCCCCGGCGGGGCCAATGCCGTCCGGCGAAAATGGCCGGAGGCGGGGGAAAAGCAAGAACCCGACCGTCGGCGGGGTGGTTGCATTGGCGGGGACGGAAGCGTATGGGTAAGGCTGCGACAACCACGCGAGGATCAGCAGACATGGGCGAACACAGCACGAGAATCCAGACCCGGGACGTGGCCGAACGGGTGCTCCGCAGGCATTTCGCGCTGGCGGAGCCCGCCCGCTACGCCTATCCGGAAGTGCTTTCCCTGCAAGCGGCGGTGAATCTGGAGCTGGCGACCGGGGACACCGAGCTGCGCGACTGGAACCGGAAGCTGCTCCGGCCCTTCGTCGCGGGCGAACTGACCCAGCGCATGGGGGCCTACTGGCTCTACAATCTCGGCGGGGCGGCCACGGCGCGGCTGGTGCAGCTTGGTCTGCTGCCGGAGGCCGGGGAGGCGGTGGCCCGCTGCGCCGAGGAGTTGGTGCGGAACTGCCCGCGCGGCCCCGAGGGGTTCCTCGCCTACCAGACCAACGACCGGCGCGGCCCCGAGCAGGTCTGGATCGACATGGTCTTCGCCACCTGTCCGTTTCTCGTCTTCGCCGGGCTCCATTTCGGGCGGGACGAGTGGCTCGAGGAGGCGGTGGGCCAGTTGGCCGCCAT
Organism: Victivallales bacterium Lenti_02; assembly: GCA_001603055.1. GTDB lineage: Bacteria > Verrucomicrobiota > Lentisphaeria > Oligosphaerales > Lenti-02 > Lenti-02. The sequence goes on along the minus strand of LVAZ01000562.1, from coordinate 2,255 downwards.
GCACACCCTGTTCTGGGACTCCGCCTGCGGGCTGTACAACCAGGCCGTGAACATCCGCGGGGTCGGGCACCGCACCGAGGACCACTGGGGCCGGGGGAACGGCTGGGGCATTCTCGGGCTCTGCGAGGTGGCCGCCCACCTGCCCGAGCGCGTCGCCCGCCGGGACATGGTCCGCCAGCTTCTCCGCGACCATCTGGCCGCCTGTCTCGCCCAGCAGGACGACGAGGGCATGTGGCATCAGGAAATGACCGATCCCGCCTCCTACGTCGAGACCTCCGGCACCGGCCTGATCCTCTACGCCCTCGGAGTGGCGCTCGAACACGGATTCTGCCCCCCCGAGTGGCGGAGCGCCCTGCTGCGGGGCCTCCGCGGCTATGCGGGCTACATCGCCCTGGACGGCTCGGTCCACAACTGCTGCATCGGCTGCATGTGTCCCGGCGAGGGCACCCAGGCGGACTACAAGGCCCGCGAGTGGCGGCGCAACGACCACCACGCCTTCGGACCCGCCGCCCTTGCCTTCGGCCAGGCCCACCGCCTCGGCATCCGCGAACTGGCGGTGTAGCTTCCTTCGCCTTCTCGAACCCAAGGATTTCGACCATGAACGACGTGATCCGCGAGCCGGCCCGGGATGTGCCGGTGGTTGCCGATGTGGATGTGTGCGTGCTGGGCGGAAGCTGCACCGGGGTGTTCGCCGCCGTGCGGGCGGCGCGGCGCGGCGCGCGCGTGGCCCTGGTCGAGCGGCAGAACGCCTTTGGCGGCGTCGCCACCAGCGGCCTGGTCAATGTCTGGCATACGCTCCACGACACCGAATTCCGCACCCGGATCATCGCCGGGCTCACCGAGGAGACGCTCGGGCGCCTGCGCCAGCGCAACGCCCTGATCGAGCGCCCCGACAACCCCAGCTCGGCCTATGTGCTGAACACCGAGGAACTCAAGATCGAGCTGGACAGCCTGGTCCTCGAACACGGCATCCTGGCCTTTCTCCACACCTCCTACTGCGCGGCCCATCTGGCGGGGGACCGGATCGAGGCGGTTTACATCGAGAACAAAAACGGGCGGGGCGCGATCCGGGCGCGGGTGTTCGTGGACGCCACCGGCGACGGCGACCTCGCCGCCCATGCCGGGGTGCCCTTCGCCGTCGCCGAACACCTCCAGCCGCCCACCGCCTGCGCCAAAGTCCTCCACTTCCCCGGCTCGGGCTTCCGCGAGCTGTACAACGCCCACCGGACGGAGTTCGGCCTCGACGAGGATTCCGGCTGGCAGGGCCCCATCCCCGGCCTCCCCGGCCTGGTCATGGTGGCCCAGACCCATGTCTTCGGCGCCAACTGCGCCGACGCCTGCGAGCTGACCGCCGCCGAAATCGAGGGCCGCCGCCAGATTCGCGCCGTCATGGACCTCCTGCGCCGGCACGGCGACGGCAAGGACCTGGCCCTGGCGGGCCTGCCCTCCTACATCGGCATCCGCGAGACCCGCCGCTTCCACACCGACCATGTGCTCACCGAGAACGAGGTGCTGCACGGCGTCCGCTTCCCCGACGCCGTCGCCAACGGCAGCTACCGGGTGGACGTGCACCACCCCTCCGGCGGCGGCTTCCTCTTCAAATACCTCGACGGCACCCAGGTGGACTACTGCAACGGCGGCCAGCGGATCACCGGGCGCTGGCGGCCGGAAACCCCCGAAAACCCCACCTTCTACCAGATTCCCTACCGGACCATGACCAGCGCCCATTGCCCGAACCTGATTCTGGCCGGCCGCATGATCGGCACCGACCGGGGCGCCTTCGGCGCGACCCGCGTCATGGTGAATCTGAACCAGGTCGGCGAGGCGGCGGGCGAAGCGGCCCATCTCGCCCTCGCCCGCGACGGCCGGGTCCGCGACCTCGATCCCGCCGCCCTCCGCCAAGCCCTGGCCGGCGGCGGCTCGGAAGTGCGCTGACTGGCTCCGCCATGCCTGCGTGTCGTCCAACAGGCTGCGTTTTCCAGGCGAAGACTCGAAGCCGCGAATGGACGCGAATACACGCGAATGGAAAGAGGAAGACGCGCCCCGCCGGGAGGTTCCCGCCGGGGCGCGCCTTGCTTTTATTCGCGTTGCTTGGCGTCCATTCGCGGTTTTCTTCCCCCTCTGGAGGTTTCCGGGGGGGACGGTAGGCGCGGAACGGAACGGTTCACCGGGCTCCACCCAATCGCCTGCGGCGGGGTAGCCGCGAATGGACGCGAATACACGCGAATGGAAAGAGGAAGACGCGCCCCGCCGGG
>LVAZ01000561.1 GCA_001603055.1 Victivallales bacterium Lenti_02 | reverse complement strand
GCGCCACGGCCTCGCCCGCCAGGCGCGGCGTCCAGACGCCCACCGTGTCCGCCAGCCGGAAGCGGTCCGCCCCCGCCTCGGCGGCGAGCCGGGCCAGCTCGATCAGCGACTCCCCTTCGGTCCGCGAGGCGTCCTGGGCACCGACACTGAGAAAGGCGAAGCGGCCGCGGGCCTCGGGCAGCAGACGGCGCAGGGCGTCCCGCCGCCAGGCACGGGAGCGGTTCGCCACCCGCAGATGCAGGTCCGAGGCGGGCACCGAGAGGTGGATGCCGCCGATGCCGGTCTGGGCGGCTGCCGCCAGATCGGCTTCCAGACAGCGGCACCAGGCGGTCAGACGGCAGGGCAGTCCCGCCTCGGCCAGCCGCCGCAGCAGGGCGCATTCGACCGCTCCCATGGCGGGAATTCCCGCCTCGATCTCGTCCACGCCCGCCGCCGCCAGGGCGCGGGCCAGCGCCAGTTTCTGGTCGCCGTCGAAGACCACTCCCGGCATCTGTTCGCCGTCGCGCAGCGTGGTGTCCACAAGCTGGAGATAGGGAAGCATGGGAGGTTCCTCAGCCACAGCCGGTGCCGCTGCCCGGACAGGTGGCGCAACCCGCCTGCCGGGGGGTGAGATGGTTCACGGTACGGCCGGTGCAGAGCCGGTCCACGATGTCGTCCACCAGCCCTTCGGCGAGGACGATCTCCAGGCCGGACGCGGCCAGGATGCGCTTCGGATTGTCCCCCGCCCCGGCCACCACCAGAAAACGGCAGTCGGCAAGCAGCCGCGCCAGGGCGAGCCAGCGCTCGTTGCCCTCGCCGCGCGGGGGAGCGACCCGTTCCTCGACCAGCCGGGGACGGGTGCCGTCGAAGGTCATGATCCGCAGCGCCGGGGCCTCGCCCAGATGCAGATTCACCAGCAGACCCTCGCGGCTGGCCACGGCGACAAAGGGCCGCCCAACCCCCGGTGCGGGCGGGGGCAGAACCGGATCGGCCTTGGCGCAGGCGGCCAGAATCTCCCGGAACTCGCTGCTCTGATCGCGCGCCAGCAGGCCGACGGCGTCGGCCCGGCAGCGGGCGCAGTGGGTCATCTGCCGCAGGTGCGCGCCGGCCACGGTCTGCGCGGCCTTCACCTCTTCGCCCGTGGGCGAGGGCAGGTGTTCGAGCACGCTCCCCGGCGCGGGCTGATAGGGCAGGACATTGAAGAGGTCGGCCCCGATGCCGGCCGCGAAACGGGCCACCTCGTCCACCTCGCCGTCGTTGATGCCCGGCAGCAGCACAAAATTCACCTTGAGCAGCATGCCGTGGGCCTTCACGCCCCGCATCGCCTCCTGCTGCGCGGCGAGCAGCAGCGGCGCGCCCTCGTGCGGGCGGCGGAGCCGCTTCCCGATCCGCATCCAGGAGTAGACGCTCTCCGCCGTCCCGACCCGCAGGGTGTTCACCGTCACCGTGACGTGGGTCACCTCCAGCCGGGCCAGTTCCGGCAGATAGGGCATCAGATTCAGCCCGTTGGTCGAGACGCAGAGCAGCATGCCGGGATAGGCTTCCCGCACCAGCCGCAGCGTTTCCAGCGTCTCCTCCGGATTGGCGAAGGGGTCGCCCGGCCCGGCGATTCCCACCACGCCAATGCTGGGGTTGCGCGCCATCACCTCCTTCAGATAGGCCAATGCCTGCGGCGGCGAAAGCACTCCCGAGGTGACCCCCGGCCGACTCTCGTTCACACAGTCGTAGCGGCGGTTGCAGTAGCCGCACTGAATGTTGCACCGGGTGGCGACGGGCAGATGCATCCGCCCCGAGCAGGCGGCGCGGTCCTGGTTGAAGCAGGGATGGTTGGCTAGATCGAGAGGGCGCATGGGCGGAACTCCGGTTCAGATGTAGCTGTAGCCGATTTCGTCGCTCTCCTGGGAGCGGGCGATGATCGTGTTCACAATCCGGTCGAAAAGCTGCTGTGCGCCGCGGTAGCCCACATGGAGCAGACGGGAGGCACCGAAACGGTCGTGGACCGGAAAACCGACCCGGACCAGCGGAATGCCCAGCTCCCCGCTGAGCTTGTAGCCCTTGCTGTTCCCCACCACCAGGTCGGCTCGCGCCGATTTGGCCAACTCGGCCATGGTCAGGAAATCCACGTCCCCGGCCACCGTCAGGTCCGTCCCCCGCGCCGCGCGCAGTTCTGCCAGGCTCTCTTCGAGCAAGCCCGTCCGCCCGCCGCTGGCCACCACGACCGGCTGGATGCCGATCTCGTGGAGAAACAGCGCCAGAGCGCAGGCGAAATCCTCCTCGCCGAACACCACGGCCCGCTTGCCCGAGACATATTTGTGGCCGTCGGCATAGGCATCGACCAAGCGCTGCCGGTCCGCCACATGCCGGGCGGGCAACGGCCGCCCGACCAGCGCCTCGATGGTACGGCAAAGCCGGTCCGTCTCGACGATGCCGATGGGCAATCCCATGGCATGCAGGGGAACCTGGTGCCGGTCGCGCAGGGATTTCCCGGCGCTCTGCTCCCGTCCGGCCAGAACATGGCCAAGTTCGAGGGTGGCGCGGGCGGTCCCCATGCGCCGGATGGCGGCCAGGGGCGTGCCGCCGGAAGGAATCGCCTCGTAGCGGTCCCAGGGGCCCCCGTCCAGGGTTTCCGAATAGTCGGGGAGCAGAATGGCCTCGACCCCGAAGTCGGCGAACAGCTCCTTGAGATAGCGCAGGTCGGCGGGAGAGAGCATTCCCGGCAGCACATTCAGATGCTCGCCGCGCCCCCCGCCGGGCTCCGCCAACTGCTCCGCCACCGCGCGCACCGCATCGTGGAATCCCTCCGCATGGGTGCCCCGGTAGCTGGGGGTCGAGACGTGGACCAGGGCGGCCGCGAGGTCCGGCCGGGCCTCGCGGTAGGCTTTCACCAGACTGCCCACGTCCTCGCCGATGGTTTCCGAAAGACAGGTGGTCATGATCCCGATCACGGCGGGGTCATACTGGCGGACAATGTTGTCCAGGCCCCGGTGCAGCTCGCTGCCGCCGCCGAACACCGCCGTATGCTCGCTGAAATTCGAGCAGGCGATGTCGATGGGCTCCTTGAAGTGGCTGATCATGTAGCGGCGGATGTAGGTGCTGCAACCCTGCGACCCGTGCAGAAACGCGAGGCAGTTCCCGATGCCCTTGAAGGCCAGACAGGCCCCGAGCGGCGTGCAGAGCTTGCAGGCGTTGCGGGTGACTGTCCAGCGGTCGAGAATGGCGGCGGCGGCGGTGGTCATGGCCGGTCTCCCGATTCCATTGCCTCGAACCGGGGCGCGAACCGCCAGACCGGGCTGGTGACGGACAGATGGACCTCGCGGGCGAAGTTCAGCATCCCCGCGAAGCCCGCAAGAGCGATCTTGCGTTCATGGTTGTGGTCGCAGAAGGCGACCCCGAGCTTGTAGGCCATGGGCCGCTCCTTCACCCCGCCGACGAACAGGTCCACCCCCTTCTCGACGATGAACCGCGACAGCTCGACCGGATTGGCGTCGTCCACCAGCACGGTGCCGGGGTCGCACATCTCGCGGAGCCGCTCGTAGTCCTCCGGCCCGCCGGTCTGGCTCCCCGCCAGCACCACCGTCATGTCGAGCAGCCGCAGAGCCTTGATGAGGCTGAACGCCTTGAAGGCCCCGCCCACGTAGATGGCGGCCTTCTTGCCGGCCAGATCGCGCCGCAGGGGTTCGAGGGCCGGCAGCAGGGCGTTCACTTCCTCGCCCACCAGAGCGCGGGTGCGGTCCATGATTGCCGGGGCGTCGGCGAAAAACTCGGCCACATCGTACAGGGCCTTGGCCATGTCCTCGATCCCGAAGTAGGAGACCCGCCGGAAGGGGATGCCATGCTCCTCCTCCATCCGCTTGGCAAGCGCGGTCATGCTGCCCGAGCACTGCACCACATTCAGCCTGGCCCCGTGGGCGCGGGCGATCTCGTCGACGCGCCCGTCGCCGGTCATGGTCGAGACCACCTGAACCCCCATCCGCTCGTAGTAGCGGCGGATGATCCACGCCTCGCCCGCCAGATTGAACTCGCCGAGAATGTTGATGCTGTGGGGCAGGATGCCGCCGGTGTCCCCGGTCCCGATGATACGCGAAAGGGCGTCGCAGGCGGCCCGGTAGCCATCCTTCTTGGTGCCCTTGAAACCCTCGGAATGGACCGGCAGGACCGGGATGCCCGTCTCCTCGGCGACCTTCCGGCAGACCGCGCCGATGTCGTCGCCGATGATGCCGACAATGCAAGTGGCGTAGACGAAGGCGGCCTTGGGCCGGTAGTGGGCGATGAGTTCCAGCAGACAGGCGCGGAGCTTCTTCTCGCCCCCGTAGACCACGTCCAGCTCGCGCAGGTCGGTCGAGAAGCTGTTGCGGTGCAGCTCGGGACCGCTCGACAGGCTGCCCCGGATGTCCCAAGTGTACACCGCGCAGCCCACCGGACCATGCACGATGTGGAGAGCGTCGGCGATGGGATACAGAACCACGCGGGAACCGCAGAACACGCAGGCCCGCTGGCTGACCGCCCCGGCCACCGAATGGCGCTCGCAGGCCAGTTTCGTGGTCTCCCCGGCAACGACTTCCACCACCTGCGCCCGGCGCTCGGCGAGAATCGGAGGGTTGATGCGTTCGGCGGTCATGGCGGTGCTTTGCTGGTTGGGGAGATTGCGACTCCCCATCCCTAAGCAACCAGAATGCCAAACCCGATTCCCCTACGAATCCCCCGTTCCCCGCCAGCCCCGACGGGACAGGATTGTCAGGACCAGCCCGCCGCCTGCCGGGTTCCGCATGCGCAGCATTCTGGAAACCAGCCTGTTGCGATGGACAATCTACAGGAATGTCGGATTCTCCAGCGGCGGCGGACCGTTGCACTCCGCAAGTGCGTGTTCGAGCCGCGCCAAAGATGTCACTATCGGGTGCCGCCGGGCGGGCTTAATGCCGCCGGACCCAGGTGGGTTGAATCCAGGCCTCGCCGACGAATTCGGCGCGGATGGCGGCGGCGGCGGGCGCGGGGTCGCCGGGGGTCAGGCCGAAGAGGGTGGGGCCGCTGCCGGAGACGGCGACGGCGGCGCAGCCGGCGGCGAGCAGGCGGGCGCGGAGCATCTCGACCAGGGGGAATTTGTCCCGCACGGCGTATTCGAGGTCGTTGTGGACGCCCGCCGCGATGCCGTCCATGTCGCCCGCCGCCAGGGCTTCGAGCAGGGCGGCGCAGGCCGGGGCGGGGGGGCGCGGAACGCGGTTCAGGTTCGCGTAGCTCCAGGCGACGGGGACCGGGAAGCCGGGATTCACCAGAACCAGGCCCAGATCGCAGCCCAGGGACAGGGGCCGCAGGCGGTCGCCAATCCCCTCGCCGAGGGCGGGGCGGGGTTCGAGGAAAAAGGGCACGTCCGCGCCGAGTTTCGCCGCCAGTTGGTGCAGGGTCGGCTGGTCGAGGGGTTCGCCCGCCAACTGGTTCAGGGCGAGGAGGGTGGCGGCGGCGTCGGCGCTGCCGCCGCCCATGCCGGCCGCGACGGGGATGCGTTTGGCGATGGCGATGCGCCAGCGGGGTTCGCGGGCCGCCGCCGTGGCGAAGGCCCGGGCCGCGCGCCCGCAGATGTTCTCCTCGCCGCCGGGCACACCGGGCTGGTCGCAGAAGACCTCGAGGCCGGCCTCGGCGCGCAGGGACACGGTCACCTCGTCCTGCGGTTCCTCGACGGGCAGGAAGACGGTGCGCAGGTCGTGGTAGCCGTCCGGGCGTTTGCCGAGGACTTCGAGAAAGAGGTTGATCTTGCCGGGGACGGAGCGGGTGATGGTCATGGCTGGCTGGGCTCGGCTGATTCGAGGAAACGGACGGCGTCGGCCGCGAAGCGGGCGCAGCCGAGGGTGAGGGTGCGGCGGGCGGCTTCCTCGCCGCGTTTGGCGAGGGCGTCGCGGACGGCCAGTTCGAGCCGTCCGCACTGGTCGTGCAGGCCGGCCT
>LVAZ01000560.1 GCA_001603055.1 Victivallales bacterium Lenti_02 | reverse complement strand
CGGCAGACGCCCCCTTCGCCACCGTCGCCCGCGCCCGCGACGCCGTGCGCGAGCTGCGCCGCCGGGAACCGGCCCGCAACACCCCCGTCGTGGTCGAAATCCGGGGCGGCCTCTACCCCCTCGGCGAGCCGATCCGTTTCCGGCCCGAAGACTCGGGCCGGGCCGACAGCGAGACGGTCTACCGCGCCCGCCCCGGCGAGATTCCCGTGTTCAGCGGCGGGGTGCGCCTGACCGGTTGGCAGGTCCGCGACGGCCGCTGGGAGCTGCCCCTCCCCGAGGTCCGCGACGGCAACTGGCGCTTCTCGCAGCTTTTCGTGAACGGCCAGCGCCGCTTCCGTCCCCGCCTGCCCAAACAGGGCTACCACTACGTCGCCGCCACATTGCCCAACGAGGGCACCGGCTCCCGTCCCGGCAACAACCGCTTCCGTTACCGCCAGGGCGATCTCGATCCGAACTGGTCCAACCTGACCGACATCGAGCTGCTCGTCTTCCACAACTGGAGCATGTCCCGCCTGCCCGTTGCCGCCATCGACGCCGAGCGCCGCGCGGCCACTCTCGCCGGCTTCACCTGGCACACCAGCCACGCCCCCCTCGATCCCAACCGGAACTATCTGGTCGAAAACGTCCGCGAAGCCCTCAGCGAACCCGGCGAATGGTATCTGGACCGGACCAGCGGCCTGCTCACCTACCTCCCCATGCCCGGCGAAACCCTCGCCCAAAGCGAGGTGGTCGCCCCCCGGATCGACTATCTGGTCGGTTTCGAGGGCGACCGGGACAGCGATTCGACCGTGGACCATATCCGCCTGCAAGGGCTGGTCTTCGAGCATACCAACTGGAACGTCCCCGCCGACGGCTACTGCGTGCCCCAGTCGGACATCAGCGGTCAAGGCACGGGCGGCGAATCCCCCTTCCCGGTCGCCCTCCGCGCCCGCTGGGCCCACCATGTGACCATCGAAGCCTGCACCGTCCGCCATACCGGCTACTACGGGGTCGAATTCGGCGAGGGCAGCCGGAACTGCCGCCTGCTGGACAGCGAGCTGTGGGACCTGGGCGCTGGCGGCGTCGCCATCGGCACCACCCGCTCCTTCCCCGAAGACAGCCCCCGGCTCGCGGGCAGGCATCTCGTCCAGGACTGCCTGATCGCCCACGGCAGCCGCCTGCATCCCGCCGGGACCGGCGTCTGGATCGGCCACGCCGCCGACAACCAAATCCGCCACAACGACATCTTCGACTTCTACTACACCGGCGTCTCCGTCGGCTGGAGCTGGAGCTACGGGTTCAGCCCGTCCAAACGCAATATCATCAGCCACAACCATATCCACCAGATCGGCCAGGAGCGGCTCAGCGATCTGGGCGGCATCTACACCCTCGGCGTCTCCGAGGGCACCGTCCTCAGCCACAACCGCATCCACGACATCAGCCGGGTCCACTACGGCGGCAGCGGCATCTACTTCGACCAGGGAACCTCCGGCATCACCGTCGAGAACAACCTCGTCTACCGCACCCAGGACGCCACCTTCACCGTCCACTGGGCCCAGGACAACCTCGTCCGCAACAACATTTTCGCCTACGGTCGGAGCTTCCAGATCGGGGTCGGCCGGGTCGACAAGAGCGGCCCCCACACCCTCGAAGGCAACATCTTCCTCTGGCACGACAGCCGCGCCACCAGCAACCGCGACTGCCGCGAGGACTGGACCTTCGCCCGCAATCTCTACTGGGCGGACGGCGGCCCCGTCGACGGCTTCACCAACAAGAATCTCGCCTTCGCCGACTGGCAGGCCAGCGGGCGCGACCAGGGCTCGATCACCGCCGATCCCAAGTTCCGCGATCCGGCGAACGGGGATTTCACCCTGGCGGCGGACTCGCCCGCCCTCGCCCTCGGTTTCCAGCCCATCGACGACCGCGCGATCGGGCGGCGCACCCCCCCGCGCCGCGCCGGCGACTCGCCGGCTGTCCCCCACGCCTATCCCGCCGTCGGCAGCCGTCCGCCCATGGAAATCTCCGAGGACTTTTCCGACTACAACCTCGGCGACAAGCCCAGCCTCGTCCGCATCTACGAGAACAACGAACGGGAAACCGTCGCCGTCTCCGATCTCCAGGCGGTCTCCGGCGGCAAATCCCTCCGCATCGTGGACGGCCCCGGCCCCGGCCCCTCCTACAATCCCCACTTCCACTACCAGCCGCGCTACAAGGAGGGCACCATCCGCACCGCCTTCCAGCTCTACATCGAGAGCCACACGAGCATCGCCCACGCCTGGCGCGACGGCAGCGCCGCCGGCTTCAAAACCGGCCCGAGCATCCGCATCCGCGACGGCAAGCTCCTGGCGGGCCAGCGCGAACTGCTCGACATCCCCGCCCTTACCTGGGTTTCCTTCGCCATCCAGAGCCGCCTGGGCGAAGCCAACGACGGCACCTTCGAACTCACCGTCGCCATCGGCGACCAACCGCCGCACGTCTTCCCCGGCCTGCCCTGCGACCCCCTCTGCCGGGAACTCAACTGGCTCGGCTGGATCGCCGAGGGCGAGAACGAGGGCGTTTTCTACCTCGACAACATCGAATTCGCCCCCGTGCCGTAGGTCCAGAACTCAAGGGAGCGCGCAAGCGAGACGCCTTCACAACGCCATGCAAACCAAGCGCGTGGAGCGGCCACGTCCTCGTGGCCACGGCGCGTCGCGCCGGGAGCGTCCCGACCAACGACTCGGGTAGGCATGGCGCGGAATGGGTGGCCGCGGGGACGCGGCCGCTCCACGCGAAAGGTTCGCATGGTCTCCGGCACGGGCGGAACAAGTTCCGCCGACCAGCCGGAAATCAGGGTGTCCAGTTGGCGCGAGTTCTGATAGGCGGGACGCGGTCTACTTCACCGCGATCTTCACCACGACCTTGCGGAAACTGCCGGTCGCGGCCAGGGGAGCGTGCCCGTCGCTGGGGAAGAAAATCGCGAAATGCCCGGCGGGCACATCGATCCAGGTCGTGTTCTCGCCGGTGAAGAACTCCACGTCCTTCTCCGCGTTGTAGCCCTCGCCGACCACGTCGGAGAGGTCGCTCCAGCCGATCACCTCGTCGCCGTCCAGGGTGTACTGGATGTCGATGTAGCGGCGGTGCGCCTCGATCCGGGCGCCGGCCACGCCGCGCCCCTCGCAGAGCTGGACCAGGGCGTAGACCCGGTCCCCGTCGATCTCGTAGCGCCCCTCGGGCACTTTGCTGAAATCGGTTTCCGCCAGGTAGGCGAAGGCCTTGGCGAAAGCGGGATGGCAGGCGGCGTAGACGGCTCCGTTCGGCAGGCGGTCCAGGATCATCTCACACACTCCGGGAAGGGGATTGGCATTGGGGTGGATACCCCATCAACGTAGCGGGGCAAACGCCGGGCACAATATGCCGCCGCGCGGGACTTTCGGCGCAGGCTGCGCCGCACTACATTGCACCATGCGTTTTTCCCGACGAACCGCCAGCCAACCGGGCCCGCGCCCATGACCGATCTGCTTGCCGATCTCACCGCGCCCCAGCGGGAAGCCGTCACCCATCTCGACGGCCCCATGCTGGTGGTGGCGGGGGCCGGTTCGGGCAAAACCCGGGTCGTCACCCGCCGCATCGCCCATCTCATCGCCAAGGGCGTCTGGCCCAGCCAGATTCTGGCCATGACCTTCACCAACAAGGCCGCCCGCGAAATGCGCGAGCGGGTCGAAAGCCTGGTGGGCGAGGCCCCCGCCTGGATGGGCACCTTCCACGGCGCCTGCGCCAAACTCCTCCGCCGCGACCTCGAAAAGCTCGGCGAGGAACGCACCGGCCAGTTCACCATCTACGACAGCGACGACCAGCGCAGCGTCGTCCGCCTCTGTCTCAAGGAAATGAACATCGACCCCCGCGAGTTCTCCCCCGCCAACTTCCAGAACGACATTTCCCGCGCCAAATGCGCCATGCAGACCCCCGCCGACCTGGTGGACGACGGCACCCGCCTGCCCGAGGTCTTCGCCGCCTACGAGGCGCGCATGAAAAGCCTCAACGCCGTGGACTTCGACGACCTGCTCCTCCTCACCGTCCGCCTGCTCGACACCCGGCCCGACCTCCGCGACGCCTACCACAGCCGCTTCCGCCATCTCCTGGTGGACGAGTACCAGGACACCAACCGCGCCCAGTACGAACTCATCCGCCTCCTCTGCGGCCCCGCCCGCAACGTCCACGTCACCGGCGACCCCGACCAGAGCATCTACTCCTGGCGCGGGGCCGACTACCGCAACATCATGGACTTCACCGCCGACTACCCCGACGCCAAGGTCGTCCGCCTCGAACAGAACTACCGCTCGACCGGCCACATCCTCGAAGCCGCCAACCACGTCATCCGCGTCAACACCCGGCGCATCGAGAAGGAACTCTTCACCGAGAACGAGGAGGGGGGGCGGGTGAAGGTGGTCGAGGTGGAGACCGAGCGGGACGAGGCCGACATGGTGACGGGGCTGGTCGGCCAACTGCGGCTCGAAGGCGAGAGTCTGCGCGACATGGCGGTCTTCTACCGCACCAACGCCCAGTCCCGCGTCTTCGAGGAGGCCCTGATGCGGGCCGCGATCCCCTACCAGATTCTCGGTGGCCTGCGCTTCTACGAGCGCAAGGAGGTGAAGGACATCCTGGCCCACCTGCAACTGCTGGTGAACCCGCGCGACGCGGTGTCGCTCCAGCGGGTGGTCGAGTGCCGCCCCGCCGGCGTCGGAGCCAAGACCCTCGCCCGCATCACCGCCGCCGCCCACGCCCAGCGCCTCCCCGTCTTCGACCTTCTCCAGACCCCCGATTTCGCCGACCGCCTCGGCGGCCGGGCCAGCGCCAAGGTCCTCGCCTTCGCCGAATGGTGCCGGGTGCTGGGCAAAATCCCCACCGCCCCCGTCGGGCCGTGCATCCAGGCCGTCATCGACCACTCGGGCCTGCCCGATCTCTTCCACGAGAAAAGCTCGGCCGACCCCCGTTCCGAAGCCCGGATCGAGAACCTCAACGCCCTCGTCGAGCGCGCCGCCATCCACCAGGCCGACCATCCCGACGGCACCCTCGCCCAGTTCCTCGAGGAAGTCGCCCTCGTCGCCGACGTGGACAACCACGATCCCGATGCCGACGCCCTCACCCTCATGACCCTGCACAGCGCCAAGGGGCTCGAATTCCACCACGTCTTCCTGGTCGGTGCCGAAGAGGGCTACCTGCCCCATGTGAACTGCTGCGAGGACGAGGACATGATCGAGGAGGAGCGCCGACTGTTCTACGTGGGCCTCACCCGCGCCCGCACCGAGGCCGTCCTCTCCTTCGCCCGCTACCGCTACATGTGGGGCGGCGCCGACTACCGGCGCCCCAGCCGTTTCCTCGGCGAACTGCCCAAGCAGGAAATCGAGCACCACCGCTTCCGTTCCGGCCGCGGTTTCCGGTCGTAGGGGCGAGGCTTGCCCCGCCCGGCCTGCTGGCCAATCAGGCGGGTCGCCTGCCACCGTCTTCCTGTCCGCCCCCGGTTTCCGTGCCGGAGACGCGGGCGCAGGGGCGAGGCTCGCCCTCGCCCGGCCTCCCGGCCAATCAGGCGGGTCGCCTGCCGTTGCCTTCCTATCCCCCTCCGGTTTCCGTGCCCCTCCCCGGAAGGGCGGCACCACGCAACCGTAGGGGCGAGGCTTGCCCTCGCCCGGCCTATTGGCCAACCAGACGGGTCGCCTGCCGTTGCCTTCCTGTCGCCCCCGGTTTCCGTGCCCCTCCCCGGTGGGCGGCATATCCCGCAAGGGCGTCAGCCCGCGCAGTCTTGTGCAACTTCTCGGCAGTCCTCCAAGACAGCTACCGGCTTGACTGCAACCCAATGCCGTGTAGCGTTCTGTCACGTCGAACGGCCACCGACCGGAAGGCGGCTTCCGGGGGGAGAGTCTTGGCCTAGATGGCACGGGGCGGTCCCCTTGGACTGGCGGCCAAGGGGCGATATGCCGCCCTCCGGGGGAGGGCTCAGGTTCTGTTTTTCGCCTGTCCCAGGGCTTCCGCCGCTGGGCTACCATATGCCGCCCTCTGGGGAGGGCTCGAAGACCAGAAGCGGGAACCGCAACGGCATGCAACCCGTCTGGTTGGCCGAGGGGCCGGGCGAGGGCAAGCCTCGCCCCTACGGGCTACCTGCCGCACTCGTGCGAGGGCTCAAATACCAAGACCCAATCCCAACAACCAAAGGGTTGCAGCCCGTCTGGTTGGGTGAGGGGCCGGGCGAGGGCAAGCCTCGCCCCTACGGGCTACCATATGCCGCCCTCGTGCGAGGGCTCGAAAACCGGAAGCGGGAACCGCAACGGCATGCATCCCGTCTGGTTGGCCGAGGGGCCGGGCGAGGGCAAGCCTCGCCCCTACGACCGTGTCTTCGGAACCGGAAATCAGCCCACCACGGCGGTGCCGGCCTCCGCCTCGAACCGGTAGTCACCCACCGTCACCTTCCAGATCGCCAGGGATTTGCCGATTTCCTTGGGGACCAGGGTGAAGTCCACCGTGATCGGGGTGCCCGCCTCGACATCGAGATTGGCCCCGACGGGGAACACCGTGCGGCCCCAGTGGGTGTCCGGCGCGGCGGGACCGATGTCGAGAATCTGGCCGGGGGCCAGCTCGGCCTCGAACCAGGCGGCGACGGCGTTCATCGGCCCCGTTTTCTCGGCCACGAATTCGAGATGGCAGACAAAGGGTTCGAGGGATTGGGCGTAGGGGAAGCTGAGGCTGTCCACCCGCCACATCTCCTGGGCCTTGGCCAGCAGATGCTCGGCCTGCACCTGATTGCAGCCGCAGCGGTAGTCGCGGCTGACCGCCCGTTCGGCGGCGGCGAACTCGAAGCCGTAGGGATAGCTGGCCCAGAAATCCAAATCCTGCCGCACCTGCCGGTCGTGCACCGGGGCCAGCCAGCAGGTCACCAGACCGGGAACCATGATCCCGCCCGGCTTCAGCCAGCGGTCCCGCGCCTGCACCACCACCGGCAGGAGATTCTCCTCGACCGCGTAGCCGCCC
>LVAZ01000559.1 GCA_001603055.1 Victivallales bacterium Lenti_02 | reverse complement strand
CACCGGCACCGGCACTCAAGCCGCCCCCTTCGCCACCCTCGAACGCGCCCGCGACGAAATCCGCGCCCGCCGGGCGGACGGCACCCTGCCCGCCGGTCCCGTCACCATCCAGATCGAGGCGGGAACCTACCGCCTGCGCGGCACCCTCGAACTCACCGCCGCCGATGCCGGCAGCGCGGAGGCCCCCGTGGTCTGGCAGGCCGCCCCCGGCGCCGAAGTCCGCCTGACCGGCGGTGTCCGCCTGACCGAATGGCGGCGGGTCGAAGACCCCGCCGTCCGCGCCCGGCTTCCCGAGGAGGCCCGCGAACACGTCCTCGTCGCCGATCTCAAAGCCAGCGGCAGCGCCGATTTCGGCGGCGTGGCCCCCGGACGGCAGCGGGCGGAAGTCTTCTTCGACAACCGCTATCTCACCCTGGCCCGCTATCCCAACGAAGGCTGGGCGCGGATCGCCGACATTCCTCCGGACGCCGCCCAGAAACGCCCGGTTTCCGATCCCCTCCGCCCCGATCTCAACCGCTATGAGGGGCCGTTCCTCTACGAGGGGGACCGCCCCGACCGCTGGGCCGGGGCCAGCGAGGTCTGGGTCCACGGCTACTGGTACCACGATTGGTCGGACCAGTACCACGAAGTCCTCCGCTTCGACCGCGAGCGCCGCGAAATCTGGCCCAAGCCGCCCTATCACAGCTACGGCTACAAGCGGAACCAGCGGTTCTACTACCTGAATCTCCTCGAAGAGCTGGACCAGCCGGGGGAATGGTACCTCGACCGCGCCGCCGGCCTGCTCTACCTCTGGCCCCCCGCTCCGGTCGCATCCGCCGAGATCACCTTCCCGGAACTGGCCGACCCGATGATTTCCATCACCGACGCCGAGCATGTCCATCTCCGGGGTCTGATTCTCGAATGCTCCCGCGCGGGCGGCATCGTGGTTTCCGGCGGCAGCCACAACGAAGTGGCCGGCTGCACCCTGCGCAATCTCGGCGGCACCGCCGTCGCCGTCCGCGGCGGCACCCGCCACACCGTGCGGAGCTGCGATGTCTACGAGGTGGCGGAAAGCGGCATCACCCTCGCGGGCGGCGACCGCAAAACCCTGGCGCGGGGCGACCATCTGGCCGACAACTGCCATGTCCACCACTTCGCCCGCATCCGCAAGACCTACCACCCCGCCATCCGCATCGACGGCGTCGGCAACCGCATCGCCCACTGTCTGATCCACGACGCCCCCCACATGGGCGTCGGCTACGCCGGCAACGACCATGTCATCGAGTTCACCGAGTTCACCCGCGTCGCCCGCGAAACCGGCGACGTCGGCGCCATCTACGCCGCCATGGACTGGAGCTACACCGGCCACGTCTTCCGCCACAACTACTTCCACCACATCCACGGCCCCGGCCAGCTCGGCTGCTTCACCGTCTACCCGGACCTGCCCTGCGGCGGCATCCACCTCTACGGCAATGTCTTCCTCGACACCGACCAGGTCTTCCACACCAACAGCGGCCGGGATATGCTCATCGAGAACAACCTCTTCATCCGCAACCGGCGCGGCATCAACTTCAGCGCCTGGGGGGACATGAAGAAGTTCCTCCCCGGCGGCAACTGGCGCATGGTCGAGCGGCTCGGGGAAATCGCCTACGACCAGCCGCCCTACAGCACCCGCTATCCCATGCTCGCCCGCCTCGCCCAGGACTTCGCCAAGGGCGAGGACCAGGTTCGCGAGCGCTCGATTCCCAAGGACAACATCATCCGCCGCAACGTGAGCTGGGGCGAGAGCTGGTTCGTCCGCCTGCGCCCCGGCCACGTCGGCCTCGACCATGTGCGCCTCGAACACAACCTGATTACCGACCCCATCCCCTTCGACGGATCGCCCGCCGCCGACGGCAAGAGCCGGGCCTACCGCAGCGACGATCCCGAAATCCGCGACCTTCTCGCCGCCACCGGCAACATCGTCAGCAGCGAGCCGCCCCCCTTCGCCGATCCCGCGTCCGGCGACTACCGTCTGCTCGACGACGAACGCCTGACCGCCATCGGCTTCGAACCCATCCCCTTCGACCAAATCGGCCTGCGCCTCGACGAGCACCGCCGCACTCTCCCCGTGCTGGTCTTCGCCCCCGCCATCGAACCAGCCTCCCGGCGGTTCCTGGACCCCGTCTCGGTGATCCTCCGTCCCGTCGCCCCGCCGCGCGGACACGCCTGCACCATCCGCTACAC
>LVAZ01000558.1 GCA_001603055.1 Victivallales bacterium Lenti_02 | reverse complement strand
GTTCAAGGAAACCCTCCTCCCCGGCCAGCGGCCCGAAGACATGAACCAGACGCGGCGGGTGGGCATCGACGCCACCGCCCCCGAGGTGGCCGACGGGCCGGAAGCCACTCGGGCCGGACAGCTTGGCGGCGCCGCCGCCAGCGGCGGTTCGGGGCGCACCCAGCGCATTCTGCCCCGGCACCGTCAGGCCGTGTCCACCTTTTTCACTCCCGGCACCAAGCAGCCGTAGGGGCGGGGTTGACCCCGCCCGGCCTTTCGGCCAATCGGACGGGCCGCTATTGCAGGGGGGGGAGATGGGTTTCGCGGAAAAGCTCGTCGTAGACCACGGTGGGACGGCGGGGGGGGAGAGGGGTGTTGGTCGCGCGGGCCTCGGCCAGATCGGCCGCGTTTTCCTGGTCGTACCACCAGTAGCCCACGCTTTCGTAGGAGTATTTGCCGAGCACCGTGGGGGGAGTGCCGAACTTGTTCCAATAGAGCAGGCGCACCGTTTTGGAGTTCCAGAGCAGCACATAGGGGCATTCGGCGACGAGGATGGCGTCGATCTCGCGGACCATGTCATGGCGCTTGGCCACGTCGAACTCGGTCTTCTGTTGCTCGATCAGCTCGTCCACGCGGGGATGGCGGAAGCCGGTGATGTTGTTGCCGGACTGGCGGTCGGCCTCGCGGCTGGCCCACATGCTTTCGGGGTCTTTGAAGAGACCCGCGCCCCAGGCGGCCCAGGTCATGTCGAAGTTGAACTCGTCCATGTCCTTGGCCCAGGCCGACCAGTCTTTCTGGTCGATGGTCATGCGGACGCCGACGTCCTTGAGGGCCTGGTCGAAGATTTGCAGGAAGCGGTTGCTGGAGGCGTCGCGGCTGAGGAAGGAGAAGCTGAGGGGGCGGCCGTCCTTTTCGAGCAGCCCGGTGGCCGGGTTGACGCGCCAGCCCGCCTCGCGGAGCAGGGCCCGCGCGGCGTCGGGGTTGAACTCGATCAGCTCGTGGGGACAGGGGTTCTCGGGACCGTAGAGGTCCTCGTAATAGGAGCGGTGGAGGAAATACTGGTCGTACATGAGGGTGCGGTTCATGGTGGCCCGGTCGATCAGATGGGCCATGGCCCGGCGGACGCGCAGGTCGTCGAAGGGGGGACGGCGCTGGTTCATGGCGAAGCCCTGGAAGCCGACCGGCTTGCGGTTGACCACGTTCTGCTTGACGATCCAGTTGCGGTGGAAGGGCTCGCTGTCGGTGCCCCGGACCCAGAGGCGGGCGGTGTAGATGGCGAAGACGTCGATTTCCCCCTTCATGAAGGCCTCGAAGGCGTTTTCGCGGCTGCCGTAGAAGCGGAAGCGGTGGCGCTCGAAATTGCCGGTGCCCCGGGTGCTGGGCCAGTCGCGCCGCCACCAGTCGGCGCGGCGTTCGAGCACGGCGTCGCGGCCGTCGCGCAGTTCGGCCAGCCGGGAGGGGCCGGAGACCACAGGGAAGGCGAAGTTGATGTCGTTGAAGTCCTTGCCCTCCATGTCGTGGCGGGGCAGGATGAGCAGGCCGCCCACCGCGCCGAGATTCTGCCAGTGGACCTCCTTGGCCTGGAAGCGGATGGTCAGCGGAGCGAGGACTTCGGGGGGGGAGAAGCGTTCGAGGGCGACCTTGTGGACGCCGGTCATGTTCTTCGGGTCCATGATGGTGGCGAAGGTGAAGCGCACGTCCTCGGCGGTGATGGGGGTGCCGTCGCTCCAGCGGGCGCGGGAATCGAGTTCGAAGGTGAAGGTGGTTTTGTCTGCGGAGATGGTCCAGCTCCGGGCGATGGCCGGCTCGTAGTCGAGGGTCTGGGAGTTCATGTCCAGAAGGGACTCGAAGAGAGTGCTGAACAGACTGGAGCTGAAGACGTTGTTGTCGAGATAGTAGTTCAGGCTCTTGGGATACTGGGAGGCGAATTCGGTCACCGCGCCGCCCACCACGGCGTGGGGGCTGGCCACCGGGTCCGGGCGGTTTTCCCAGCCGGGCGGGGGGAAGGTCTGCGCCCCGGCGAGGAGGGCGCCGCCCAGGAGAAGCAGAATGCCGTGGCGGAGCGGGCGGCTCATTCGGCGACTCCGGCCAGGGCGTGGGGCCAGATGGCGTAGAGGCCGCCGGTCTTGAGCGCCCGCAGGCTGGCGGGGAGGACGCTCTGGGCCAGGTCGCGCTCGGCGCTGGCGCTGAACAGGAAGTCGCTCAGGGTGGGGCGCCGCCGGTAGCGGATCAGCTTGGCCGGCTCGCCGTCGGCCAGTTCGATGGCCTTGTCCACCGCGTCGTCGAAGTAGCCGAGCTGGTCGACCAGCCCGGCTTCGAGGGCGGCGGGGCCGCGCAGGATGCGCCCGTCGGCGAAGTCGGCCGCGAGGACGGCCTCGACATTCTCGAAGGCGGGGCGTCCCTCGGCGACGATGGCGGCGAATTCGAGGAAGGTCTCCTGCACGATGGTTTGCATGTACTGGCGCTCGGTCTCGTTGGTCGGGCGGCTGCCGCTGAGCATGTCCTTCATGGCGCCGGACTTGAGGGTTTCCACCTTGAGGCCCCAGCGCTCCATCAGCTCGGCGTAGTTGAAGGCGCTGATGATGACGCCGATGCTGCCGGTGAGGGTGTGGCGGTTGACGATGATCCAGTCGCTCCCCGCCGCCACATAGTAGCCGCCGCTGGCGCCCAGCGAGCGCATGCAGGTGACCACCGGCTTGTATTCGGCGCAGTAGAGGACGGCCTGGTAGATTTCGTCGCTGGCGGTCACGCTGCCGCCGGGGGTGTCCATGTCGAGGATCACGGCCACCACGTCGTCGTCGTGGGCGGCCCATTCCAGCTCGTCCACCAGCCGCTGGCTCTGGGCGAAGCCCCGGCCGCTCTCGGGCAGGATGACCCCGTGGATGTCGATGACGGCGATCTTGCGCGGGCAGAACTCGTCGGCCGCGCCGGGGACGTAGACCTCGCGGATGTCCCGCTGGCTGCTGGCCTTCGCCAGCCCGCTCGTGAACTGGTTGGCGGCATCCGGGCCGATCGCGAGAATGGCGAAAACCGGCAGGGCCAGCAGCAGCAGGCCCAGACTCACGGTCGCGATGAAAAACACCAGCAGAAAATAGAAAAAGCAGCCGCGCCCCGGCTTCGGCGCGGCCGGGGGAACCGCGAACTGCGCCTGGCGGCGCGGCGCGAACTGGGCCGTGGGGGGCGGCGCATACTGGGCGGCGGGCGGCGGGGGTTCGACGGGCCGGAGCGGAGTGGGCT
>LVAZ01000082.1 GCA_001603055.1 Victivallales bacterium Lenti_02 | reverse complement strand
GGGTCGCGGGGCGTCGCCCTTGGCCGGATCGCGCCGGGCCTCGTATTCGACAATCACATGGCCGTCGCCCGCCGGAACGGGCAGGGTGTTGCGCCATTCCCCGGCGAGATTCTCGGCCTCGAGCAGCAAGACCCGTTCGGAGCCGGGATTCTCGTCCAGGCGCTGGCCGGAAACGCGCACGTTGCCGAACATGGCCGGGTCGTCGAAGGCGCCCAACCCGATCCGTCCCACCGGATAATCCGGGTCGCGGGCGGTCATCAGGGGCGTGTCCAGGTCGTCGAGATAGACCTTGATCTCGCCGTCGCTGGCGTGAGTCACGCGGACCCGGTGCCAGGCGGAGGTGAGCCGGGGAGGCGGGCGGCGCTCGCGCTGGATGGCCCGGCGGTTTTTGCCCTCGACCTTGACAATGACGTTGTGGGTGCCCCCGTTCGAGTCGCTGCACAGGTGGGCGTAGTAGAAATGGGTGTCGTCGCGGTGGCCGAAGAGCACGCAGATGTCGCGGCCGGTGACCGAGTCGGGGCGCAGGGTCCTGATGTCGGCCTCGATGGTCACGTCCCACCAGGGTTCCCCCTTGAGCAGGACGAACTGGGTCGGGCGGCGCAGGGGAGGGCGCTGTTCGCCGGGACGGAGCAGGACCAGCCGGGACTCGTCGCCCTCCGGACGGATTTCCCAATAGTTGGCCAGCAGGGGTTCCCATTGGGCCAGGCCCTGCGAGAAATCATCCGTGATTTCCGCCGCGCCAGCCACCAGGACGAACAGGGCAAAAGAGGCAGAGAGGACACGCATGGGTGGTCTCCGTCAGTTCGGCAGGGGCCGGAGAATGAGGGTGAAATCGTTTTCGAGGTAGTTGTCCACCACTTCGACGGTGGCGGCTTGGGGGGCCAGTTTGGCGGCGATCTCGTCCGGGTCGAAATAGTAGCAGTGGGGGTATTTGTTGCGGGTGCGGATGTGCAGCATGTTCACCGCTACCAGCCGCCGGGTCTGGGAAAGGAGCGCGGGGATGGCGGCCAGCACGAAGTCGCGGTTGTTGCCCAGCCGCAGATTGAAGACCCCGGAGCAGTAGGCCACGTCGAAGCTGTCGGGTTGGAAGGGCGAACGGGTGAACACGTCGGCCTGCACCAGGGCGCGGCCGGGCTGGCGGCGCCGGGCCTCCTGGATGACGGCGAGGGTCAAATCCACGCCGAGGTAGCGGACGGGAATCCGCTGTTCGTCGAGATAGTCGGCGAGATCGGTCATGCCGCAGCCCACATCGAGCAGCCGGGGCGGGGGTTCGGCGGGGGAGAACTCCCGGCGCAGGGCGTCGGCCAGCACGCGGAAGCGGAGCAACTGCCCCTCGCGGCTGCCCCAGTCGAGGATTTCGTGGTTGGCCCGGTCGCGGGAGACGCGGGGCTCGTAGTGTCGGCGTATCCGTTCGGCGTTAGAGGTCATCGGCGGTCTCCGCCCGGATTTCGGTATGCGCCAGGAGGCGTTCGTAGAAGGCGTCGCCACCCAGAGCGATGGACCAAGGCAGGAGGGCGCCCCGGCTGTCGTAGTAGGAAAGATTGCGCACGTGCAGGGCCTGCACCACCGCCCCGACCAGCTTTTCGAGCAGACTGCGGTCGGCTTCCTTCACCTGTTCGTAGAGGGTGCGGACCGCGTGTTTGTCATGGGGTTTCTGGACCATTTCCCGGCGCTGCTGTTCGCGGGCGTCGCGTTCGGCCAGCAGGTCGGGGCAGGCGCGGCGCTGCCAGGCCAGCCGTCCCTCGGGTTCGCGGCACTCCGCCAGCAGACGTTCGGCGCGTTCCCGGGCCTGGCCGATTTCCTCGGCCAGACCGCAGGCGGGCAGTTCGTCGGCGGAGAAGACCCCGCGCAGATACTCGGGCACCCGGATGCGCGTGTCGCAGTCCTGCCAGGCTTCGAAGAAACGCAGGCGGACCCGCTGCACCGGCCAGGCGGGGGCGGTGAGCACGCCCGCCTCGCGCAGTTTGCGTTCGAGCGCGTAGGCGGCGGGCATGTAGAGCGAACCTTGATGGGGCAGGGCGAGGGAACAGCCGCCGTCGCGCAGGCGCACTTGCAGGACGAGCAGCAACGCCTTCCCCGCCAGACAGCGCACCCCGTCCCGCTGCATCTCGGCCAAGGGCAGGCGACCGTCCCTGAGCGGCCAGCGCCAGTCGCCGGCCACCACCTGGCCGTCTTCGAGCGTCGCCCCGGTCCGCACCATCCGCCCGTTCCGTTCGGCCACCACGAAGAAGGGCAGCTCGCCCCGCGCGACATGAAGGGGATGCACCCCGACGTCCGTCTCCGCCACCGCCGCGTTGTAGAGCGCGCTCATTGCCGCGTAGTCGGCGGCGAAGCGTTCGAGCAGGCCGAGCATGGGGGTGGGCCCGTTCGCCAGGGAGAAGACCTCGCTGGTCAGCGCCAACTGCGGTCCGCCGGGCACCCGCGCCGCGACCCATTGCCGGTACAGTTCGGTCAAGGGGGCCGCGTTCAGATCGAACAGCAGTTTTTCGATCAGATTCCGCTCGGCGGACGTCCAAACCCGGATGCGGGTCTGGGCGGCGGACTCGGGAAAACAGGCCAGCAAATCCGTTTCGAGATGGTCCAGAAGGCGGCGAATGTGGGGGGCGAGGTCGGCCACGGAGAGATCGCCGATGAGCCGGTGGAACCGGGAATCGTCCGCATAGCTCGCCCCCACCAACTGCCAGTTGTCGGAGGTGGAATAACGGTCGTACAGCTCGTCCACGCCGGTTTCGAGGCGGCGGCTGAGGGCGGCGGTGGTCCAGCCCGTGAAGGGTTCGAGGGCGGTGATGTCCAGGGGTTGCCGCCCGAGGAAATCGGAGTAGAACAGGGTCGCGCCCCAGTCCGAGACGCCGCCCCGGTAGTAGCGTTCGCGGACCACCTCGAGGGTCGGGTCCCCCGGCTGGGCTCCCCGTCGGGTGAAGGCCATGTCGATGTCTTCGAGGCAATGGGTGCCCTGCCAGCCGTGGCGGGCCAGGGCCGCCAGCTTGGGCACGGTGTCCCACAGGGTGTTCGAGTTCTGATCGATCGAGATGTAGGCAGGCACGATTGGGTTCCGGTGGTGGAAAGGACCGTGCTACTATAGCGGAAGCCATCGTTCCTGCCCGACTTGGTGCTACATTGCGACAATCACGGAGGATTCATCATGAATCGCGAACCCCTGCCGAGCCAAGTGGACGTTCTGATTGCCGGTGCCGGTCCCGCCGGTGTGCCCGCCGCCATCCAGGCGGCGCGGGCCGGTGTTTCGGTTTTGCTGGTCGAAAAGAGCGCCATGCCCGGCGGCACGGCCACGGCGGCGCGCATTCCCTTTCCCGGCATCTTCCATGCCTGGGGGAAGCAGGTCATCGCGGGCATCGGCTGGGATTTGGTGGAGCGCTGCGTGCGGGAATGCGGCGGCACGCTGCCCGATTTCTCGCAGCCTCCCGCCCGCCACTGGCAGCACCAGGTCGCCATCCAAGGCCCGATTTTCGCCGCGCTCTGCGACGAGGCGATGCAGCAGGCGGGGGTGCAGGTTCTCTACCATGCCATGCCCGCCGCCGTGGAGCGGGACGGGGATGTCTGGCAGGTGACGCTCTGCACCAAATCCGGGTTGCAGACCCTGAATGCCCGGATTCTGATCGACGGCACCGGCGACGCCAATCTCGCGGCCCTGGCCGGCTGCAAGCTGCGCGTGCCCGAACACACCCAGCCCGCGACCCTCGGTTGTCTCTCCGAGGGCTACGACTTCGCCAAGCTGGACATTGCCGCCATCGAGGAAGCCGCCGTCCAGGCCATCGCCGAGGGGCGGCTCCAGCCCACCGATGCGGGCTGGGACCGCAACCGGCCCCGGCTCGGCGGCTGGCTGTCGAGCCACGGCAACAACGCGAACCACATCCACGGCCACCAGGCCCGCACCAGCGTCGGCAAGTCCGCGCTCGAAATCGAATCCCGCGCCGCCCTGCTGCGGCTGTTCCGTTTCCTGCGCACGCAGCCGGGACTGGAAGGGCTGCGCATCCAGGCCGTCGCGGCGGAATGCGGCGTGCGCGAGACGGCCACCATCGTCGGCCGGGTGACCATCACCGCCGAGGACTATGTGACCGGCCGCCGCTGGGCCGATCCCGTCTGCCATGCCTTTTATCCCATCGACCTGCACACCTCGACCGGGAGCGGGCTCGACTGCCGCCAGCTTCAGCCCGGCATCGTGCCCGGCGTGCCGCGCGGGGCGCTGCTGCCCCTTGGGGTGGAGAACCTGCTGGTCGCCGGGCGCTGCCTGTCCAGCGACCGCCTGGCCAATTCGGCCCTGCGCGTGCAGGCCACCTGCATGGGCACCGGGCAGGGCGCGGGTGCGTTGGCCGCACTGGCCTGCCGTTTGGGCACCTCCCCGTCCGCCGTTCCGCACGCCGCCCTCCGCGCCCTGCTCGAACAGCACGGAGCCATCGTGCCGCCTGTCAGCGGTTGATGGGCCAGTACGAATAGGCCGGGGTTTCGTAGGGATGGGCGGCAAGGAGCGCGGCCAGAACCCCGGGGAGCGCCGGTTCGGGAACCACCAGCTCGACGCGCAGCTCCTCGACCTGCTCCACCTTGCCCGTCGTGCCGAGGTAGGGCTGGCTGCCGGGCAGGGGCCGGAACTGGCCGCTGCCCAGGGTTTGCCAGCAGCAGCGGTCATAGTCGCCGATGCGGCCACCGCCCGCCGCGAACACCGCCTCCTTCACGGCCTCGGCCTGGGCGACGGGCACGTAGAAGACGAGCTGGACAAGCGGCGGCGGCATGGTCAGACGACCCGCTGTTCAGTGCGCTGGATCACCATTTCCTGCCAGTCCGGCCCGAGGGTGGTGAAGCGGGCCGACCAGCCGCTGATCCGGACCGACAGGTTGGGGTACAGCTCGGGTCGGCACTGGGCGTCGCGCAGGGTGGCGGCGTCCACCACATCCACCTGAAGATAGAAACCGCCGCGGGACACGAAGGAGCGCAGCAGGCCCGCCAGGGCTTCCAATCCCTCTGGCCCGGCCACGGCGCTGGGATGAAACTTGAGATCGAGCGGAGTGCCGCAGGGCAGACGGCGGAAATCCACCGAAGTGACGGAATTGACCACGGCGGTGGGGCCGTGCCGGTCGGTGCCGGGGCTGGGCGAGAAGTTGCTGGCCAGAATGTCCCCCTGCCGGGTGCCGAAGGCGGTGGCTTTGCGGTTGGCGCGGAATTCGAGTTCGCGGCCGAAGGTGCTGAGGCCGGCGGGCAGAAGCGCGCCGTCGCGCTCGGGCTGGGCGGCGCAGAGTTCCGTGTAGTCGCGGAAGACCCGCTGGACCATGTTGTCGGCCGCCGGGTCGTCGTTGCCGTAGAGCACCAAATCCCGCTGGATTTCCCGGCGCAGATCCTCGCATCCCCCCCAGTCGGCGCGGAGGATGTGGACCAGTTCGGAGAGGGTGAACCGCTGCCGGTCGTAGACCAGAGTCTTGATGGCATGGAGCGAGTTGGCCACGTCGGGCAGACCGCCGGCATGGGGGGAGCGGACGCTGTAGCGGGCACCCCGGCGGTAGTAGGGCAGGGCGCGCTCGATGCAGTCCTCGACGAAGAGCGACAGGAGGGGGGAGGGGGGACCGTTGCGGAAGGCCCCGGCGCACTCGTTCCAGACGCCTTCGAGAGTCCGGGCCATCTCGCCGTGGAAGCGGTCGTAGAGACTCGCGAAATCGGCGTCCGCGGGCGGCGGGCCGTCGTGGTCCAGCCCCAGGGTGCGCTGGAGGGCGGGCAGCAGGTCGAAGGGCCGGTAGGAAAAAGCGGTGCAGCCGGGAATCAGCACTTCCCAGCAACCGTCGTTGGCGAAATTCCGCGCCTCAGCCAGCGGGTAGCCGAAATCCACCAGCGCGGGGATGACCACTTCGTCGTTGTAGATCGAGACGATGCCGCCGCCCAGCCGCTGGATGTCGGCGATGCGGCGCCAGATGCGGGCGGGCGTGTGGCCGCCGACCCGCACCGCCACCGGGAAGTCGCTGATGTGCAGTTCCTCGACGATGTCCAGCACCAGGTCGGTGACTTCGTTGAGGACGGGAGCGCCGTCCTCGTCCACGCCGCCGAGGACCACGTTCTGGTAGAACTGCGCGTCGCCGCTGCTGCCGATGTGGCTGTTTTTCGCCCCGATCCATTCGGCCCCCTTGATCCAGAAATGGGCCAGTAGCTCGCGCGCTTCGTCGAGGGTGATCGCCTCGTCCGCCAGATCGCGGGCGAGATAGGGGCCGAGCATCTTGTCCACCCGTCCCAGGCCGGACCAGTTGCCGCAGAGCCGCTGGAATTCCCAGAGGAACCACAGCGCCTGAACGGCCTCGCCGAAGGTTTCGGGCGGTTGCTCGGGCACCCGGATCAGGTTGGCGCGGACTTCGTCCAGGCCGAGTTCATCCAGCCCGTCGAGCAGCCGCCGGTGCCAGATTGCCATCGCGTCGAGGCATTCCTCCATCGCGTCGAGGAATTCGTGCTGTTCGGAATCCAGCCCG